>NZ_JAVKEW010000119.1:0-55149 GCF_040226375.1 Coleofasciculus sp. G2-EDA-02
TTACGGTTCGAGCGACTGGGCAGTTTGATATTTCTACAGCTAAAAGCAAGCTTCAGATTATCAACCACAAGTACTGCCAACCTATTCACCGACAGGATGGATACAGTTATGCCTAGTTTTCAACCTTTGTCCACAGAATCATCGATTAGAGGCAACGCGATCGCGTTTCAGAGATTGTTCAACCTGTTGGCATAAGATTCAGTGAGGAATTCTGAAGAAAGAGGCGAAGCAAAAGGACGAATTAAAGAGGCGATTACTCTAGTTATGCGTCAACTGACCAAGCGTTTTGGAGAAATTCCAGTGCCAATAAGCAGCCAAATTGAAGATTTATCTATTGAAAATTTAGAGGGTTTAGGAGAAGATTTTTTAGACTTCAACAGTTTGGAAGATTTGTCGAATTGGTTGGAGGTGCGATCGCACTAAAATCCTAACCACTGTAAAATGTTCCTCTTGTGACAAAAACGGTAACCTAATGAACTATCTCATGAATACTGTTACATTAGCAACGTGGATTCTCAGCCCTTTACTGGGACTGGCTATCTTACTATTCATCTTCCGGATTATCCTGACCTGGTATCCTCAGATCGATCTAAACCGCTTCCCCTTTAATCTGGTCGCTTTGCCCACCGAACCCTTTTTAGTCCCAACCCG
Organism: Coleofasciculus sp. G2-EDA-02; assembly: GCF_040226375.1. Classification (NCBI taxonomy): domain Bacteria; kingdom Bacillati; phylum Cyanobacteriota; class Cyanophyceae; order Coleofasciculales; family Coleofasciculaceae; genus Coleofasciculus; species Coleofasciculus sp. G2-EDA-02. The sequence continues at coordinate 652 of NZ_JAVKEW010000119.1, forward strand.
CAAACTGGTGCAGCCCATTGGGGGTGTGGATATTACGCCGATTATTTGGGTTGGGATTGTTAGCTTATTGCGGGAGATTCTTGTAGGTCAGCAAGGATTACTGACCATGATGCACTGACTGCCCCTAACCCTTTAAGATTGGGCGGTTGCCATCATTTGCTCAACAAAATCCGTATAAACATCACCACTGAGAAACGCTGGGGTTTCTAAGATTTTTTGGTGGAAACTCAGCGTGGTTGCAACACCAGTAATGGCACATTCACGCAGGGCGCGTTTCATGCGGCGAATTGCGGCATCTCGGTTAGGTGCCCAGACGATTAACTTGCCGATTAATGAGTCGTAATAGGGGGGGATTTCATAATCGGTGTATACATGGGAATCCATCCGCACGCCGGGTCCTCCGGGTGGCAGATAACCGCTAATCCGCCCCGGTTGAGGACGGAAATTGCGTTCGGGATCTTCAGCATTAATCCGGCATTCAATCGCATGTCCCTTAAGCGTCACTTGGTCTTGAGTCAGTTTTAAGGGTTCGCCTTGGGCAATACGAATCTGTTCGGCAATTAAGTCCAATCCTGAGATCATCTCAGTGACGGGATGTTCGACTTGAATGCGGGTATTCATTTCCATAAAGTAAAAATTACCCATGGCATCCAGGAGAAACTCAATCGTACCCGCCCCAACGTAATTAATCGACTTGGCAGCCATGACGGCGGCTGTTCCCATTTTTTCTCGCAGTTCTGGGGTCAAAGCTGGACTGGGGGCTTCTTCTAGGAGTTTCTGATGGCGTCGCTGAATGGAACAATCTCGTTCTCCGAGATGAATGACGTTACCGTGAGTATCAGCGAGAATTTGAAACTCGATATGGCGGGGACGGACGATAAATTTTTCCAGATAAAGTCCTGGGTTGCCAAAGGCGGCTTCAGCTTCCCCTTGGGCGGCTTGAAACAGGCGACTCATCGCACTCTCGTCGGGAACCAAGCGCATCCCCCGTCCGCCACCACCTGCTGTGGCTTTAATCATCACCGGATAACCCATGTCTTTGGCAAGGGCTATGGCTTCGCGTTCACTACTCAACAATCCCTCACTTCCCGGTACGGTAGGTACGCCTGCCCGTTGCATGGTTTCCTTGGCGGTGGATTTATCCCCCATCGCCCGCATCGCTTCGGGTGATGGACCGATAAAGGAGATTTGATGATCGGCGCAAATTTCGGCAAATCGGGCATTTTCTGCCAAAAAACCATAGCCGGGATGAATGGCAGTGGCATTGCGCGTCAGGGCGGCGGCAATAATGTTGGGAATATTCAAGTAGCTTTTGCTACTGGGTGCTTCACCGATGCAAATGGCTTCATCCGCCAGTTGTACATGTAGGGCGTGTTGATCGATGGTTGAGTGAACGGCAACGGTGGCAATTCCCATTTCTTCACAGGTTCGGAGAATCCGCAGGGCAATTTCCCCACGATTGGCAATTAAGATTTTGGCAAAGTCCATAAAACAGCTTGCTCTATATCCGTATTCAGCTAATAGGCGAGGAGCCTCACGTCATAACTTTCAATTTGACGTGAGAGGAATCACCATAATATAATTTAGTACAGTTTGTATTGCTTAAAGTGGGGTTGGGCGTCGCCTCTCTATAAAACGCGAATCTCCTTTTGGAGAGGAGAAGCCTACAGTATAATCTTTGATTGACTGTAGGAGTACGTCACTAGCGCGGCGGGCATGGAAATACTTGAGCAGCTTCGTAGATACGATGAAGCAGGGGGAGCAGAGGGAGCAGAGGGAGCTGGGGGAGATGTTAGCTGTTGGCGTTATTTCTGCCTTCTTGCACTAGGATAAGGGGGATTGTCACCAATGGTTGCATCCTTGGGAAATCGTGGGCGATGTCTCTAATGGGATTCATCAACAAAATTGTCGAGAAGTCGTAATTTTCTCACAAGTGTTGGTATAATAAGTTAGCCAATGCGGATGTGGTGGAATTGGTAGACACGCACGCTTGAGGGGCGTGTGGCGTAAGCCTTGCGAGTTCGAGTCTCGCCATCCGCACTCCCTGGTGTATGACGGCATCGGGAAGTGATTCGCTTTGTTTGTGCAGGGTAGCCGGGGAAAAGAGGCGCGATCGCTTGCGTCTGGGTGCAGGTAAAATTTAGGCGATTAGGATTGAAGCTACCCCACACCGCTTGTATAAATAAGTTTGTATAAATAAGTCATTTGACAAATCTTTAAGCTTTCTTTGGATTTCTAAAGATTAATGGCGTGGGTGGAAAAAATCCAAAACCTTTGATCGGGTTAGCGCCTAGAGAAAGATTGCTGGTAAGATCCCTAGTTAATTTCTGGACTCTGGCGCGATCGCACGATTATCTGGAAATGGCTGTATTGCCGTTGAAGCTCAATACCAGTCAATAGCCAGTCAGTGATGTAGCAATTTAACAATTTGTAATATAATAGTTGATAATACTCAACAAAATTGTTCGGTTGACAACAATAGAGAGGTGAAGTTTATGTCTACAGTTTATAAGGAGCCAAACTTCATGCTAATCGATCTAACCGATAATGTTTGGGTCAATACCCTGATTCCCAGTGCTAACCATGCCGCGTTGCGTTGCGGATTTGCTGGATATCCGGTGAATCCTCGTTGGAATGCTGCCAAGTTTAAGGCGTGGAAAACTGGGCGTCAGTGGCGAGATGCACTAGCACGAGGCGAAATGGCGGTGCGTTCTCATGACTCAATCTTAGTTCCGGTTTGTGAGTTACACGAGGATGGATTAGATGAGAAAGAGGCGAATGCTTCAGACTCAAAGCCCGTTGCATCTGCAAATCATTCAAGGTTTAAGTTTCCGTTGAGACCTAAACAAATATTAGCCGCATTCCATGCTGTCTGAGCAAGACAAATTTTTTATGCCGGATTTTCAGGGAAGAGACGCGATTAATCGCGTCTCTCATCGTATTTTACAAAAAACAAGATGCCTGTACTAGAGATCCTAGCCTATGACAACAAGTATCTTAGAACGCAATCATATCAATATTCTTGGTAACGGCACGCAGACAATTATCTTTGCCCATGGTTTTGGTTCAGACCAAACCGCTTGGCGTCATCAATTCGCCGCCTTTGCCCCTAACTATCGTATTGTCCTCTTTGACCATGTAGGCGCCGGAAAATCCGATTTTTCTGCCTATAGTCCCCATCGCTACAGTAGCCTCTATAGCTACGCCGAGGATTTGCTGGAAATCTGTCATGAGTTAAAACTTACCAACTGCATTCTCGTAGGTCACTCAGTCAGTGGTATGATTAGCTTGCTAGCCGCGCTAATCGATCCCTCGTGCTTCAGTCAGCTTATTTTTGTCGGTGCATCTCCTCGGTATCTCAACGATGTGGGATATGTGGGTGGGTTTGAGCAGTCCGACCTAGATGCACTCTATGGGGCAATGTCGGCAAACTACTATGCTTGGGTGAGTGGTTTTGCTTCCATGGTGATGGGAAACCCTGAACGTCCGGAACTAGCAACAGAATTTGCGAATACTCTGACGGCTATTCGTCCGGATATTGCCCAAGCCGTTGCCCGGGTTATTTTTCAGTCGGATCACCGGGAGGAGTTACTCCGCCTGAGAGTACCGACTCTGATTCTACAAGCTAGCGATGATATCGCTGTACCCCTGCAAGTGGGTCAGTATATGGCAGATAACATCCCTGAGAGTCAGCTAATCAATATAAATGCAAGGGGTCATTTGCCTCACCTGAGTGCGCCAGATACCGTAACCCAGTCAATCGCGGCTTCTGTTTGTTCTTAACTTAAAGGGCGTTGATATAGGTGTCCTTTGTACCCGCCGCACTTTGGCGCTGACGACAAACTCTCCCTTGTCTACGACATCCTTCTTCACTTATTGTTGATGCTCATTATTGTCATTGGATCATCCTAATCAGCTTCCTACATTTAGACGATTTTTAATCGGACTATTGCTGATGCTGGTTGGTCTAGATACGCTTAATACCAGCAGGAGCTTGACATTGAGTTTAACATCGATTGTCTTTACTGTCATCGTTTTGTTTCCTCTACCTGCTTGGATTGTGAGTCCCTTCACCGCCACAAAAATGGGGGGAGGGAAGGAAGATGAGGGAGATACAAAAGTCAACTCAATACTCAATATTCAATACTCAAAACTTAGACAATCCCTAATCACCAATTCCCCATCACTGTCTATGCTAGGGTTGGTGGCGATAGTTGTCGGGCTGATTGGTAGTCAGTATCCAGATTTACGCCCTTGGCTCACAGGATTGGGTTTGGCAATTGGATGCGGTTTGCTAGTGCGTCGTTTCCTGTTAGAAATTGAATGGAAATTGGCAGCTGGTTCAGTACTCGCCGCGATCGCACAATCAGACATGAATACTCCTGATCAAATCATTGAGCAGGTTACACGCAAGTTGTACGAGTTATCCCTAGCCGACGCTGCGATCGCACTGCGTCAACTGGATCAGGTAACCGCCCAAGCCCTCGTCTGTTTTCCCCCTACAGCCCTACCCGATCAACTGACAACGCCTAAACTCTTTGCCGAAGCCCTAACCTATAAACGCACTCTATTCTATGCTAATTATCCGGCGACGCCCAAGGCAGCCCCTATCCTTGTCGCCAAAGGTACACAGTCTCTGGCGGTACTCCCCCTGCGAAAGGAGCAAACGACACAGGAGCAAGGTGCTATCTTATTACTCTGGTACCGTCAAACTTCCCTACCCTCATACCAGCGTCGCTTCCTGGATTTACTACTCGCACAACTCCACACCCTCCTACGTCTGCAAACCACCACGTTTCGCCTAGAACAGCTCAAAGCCCGCTACAATGCCATTCTAGAAATACCTCAGGGGGTAGTCTTTGTTGATATCGGTGGGGGACAAGGCTGGCTCAATCCTGCCGGAGCAAAGCTTCTGGGGTTAGAACCGGGTGAAGCGGAACCGAGTGCGATCGCGCAGGCGATGGCAATCTTACGCAGCCGCGTGGATAATCAGCAGGAAATTGCGACTCAGGCGGCACAGCTTTTTTCCCAACCGCAAGCAGAAATTCACGACTGGATCTGGAAGTTTAGTCAACCTCAACCGTTGGTACTGAGTGTATCAAGTCTGCCAACTGACGGTCAAGATATTCAAGGTCGCCTATGGTTATTTAATAATATCACTGAGAAATATTTTGCCCAACAGACATTAGCCAAACGTACCGCCCAACTGGAAATGGTGAATGAACAACTGGAAACGGTTAATGAAGCGTTGCGATTTACTCAGTTTTCTGTGGATCGGGCAGCTGATGCAATTTTTTGGATTGGGCAAGATGGACGAATATTATATGTCAATTATGCCGCTTGTCGGTTGCTGGGATACCCCCTGAATGATTTTCTGTCGATGAAGATTCATGACATTGATGCTAATTTTACTGTTGAGAGTTGGTCAGCACACTGGCAGGTTCTGAAACAATGTGGTTCCCTCTCTCTTGAATCTCATCATCGCAGCAAAAATGGTAAACTTTTCCCCGTAGAAGTGCGAATTAGTTATTTGGAATTTGACGGTAAGGAATACAACTGTGCCTTTGTCCGTGATATTACCCAACGTAAGCGATCTGAGAAGGCATTGCGTTGGGAACGAGAAAAGGCTGAGCGTTTATTGTTGAATATTTTACCCCAACCTATTGCCGAGCGATTAAAACAGGAAACCTGCCTCATTGCCGATCGCTTTGCAGATGTGACGATTTTATTTGCCGATATTGTTGGCTTTACCAATCTTTCGGCTCGAATGCCGCCCACACAATTGGTTTTTTTATTAAATCAGATTTTCTCCCGATTTGATCAATTAACTGAAAAGTATGGGTTAGAGAAGATTAAAACAATTGGCGATGCTTATATGATCGCCAGTGGTATTCCCACTCCTCGCAAAGATCATGCTGAAGCCATGCTCGAAATGGCATTAGATATGCAAATTGAGATTGCTCGCTTTAACAAGTTTCAGGATGAAAATTTTTGTCTGCGGATTGGGATTAATACTGGTCCTGTGGTTGCTGGAGTAATTGGCACTAAAAAATTTATTTATGATTTGTGGGGAGATGCGGTCAATACAGCCAGCCGCATGGAATCTCATGGTATTCCTGATAAGATTCAGGTCACAGAAGCTACATACAAACTCTGTCAAGACAAGTTTTTATTTGAAAAGCGGGGTCAAATTCAGATTAAAGGCAAGGGGAAGATGACGACTTATCTATTTATCGGTCGTAAATAATTTAATACTTGTTCATTGTTCTAATTTCTTCTGTTCTATTAAGATGCTTCTATCCATCCCTACACCCTACACCCTATCTCAGCCCAAAGACGCCGTGAGCAGTTAGGGCGGCTCCGGCGGTTTTGCTCTTAAGCTCATCCGCCAAGGTGAGGATACTGGGCTGCATTTAATTAAGATTTGTTATACAATTAGTAGTTTGGCGTAAATATATTGATTTTTTTTTAGTAATATCAAGAAGGCTGAAATTAGCAAAATAGGTAACATTTGTCAATCCGCTAAAGTACAGAAAATAATCCGAGAATTTGGCGGAAGCGAAAATATCGGGATTGTATAAAAATAAAAGTAATATTAATGAAGAGATGTAAATCCCTTTAGCAAATACGGAGAGACGAGGCTCATGTTCATGTCAACCCTGCTCTATCTGAATCACTACATCAGAATTGAGATGCCAAATCCAGACGTTGATAACACCATCTATGTGTCTATTTGCCGAGCTTCCGGAACCTATGATCCGGATGAGTGCGAACCTCATGTAACGGATTACCAACTCAGTGGGAAGTCCCCTGATCCAAACAATTGGATTAAAGAAGCCATGGATAGCGCGATCGCAACATTGGATAAAGCCGGGGTGAAATACTACAACCCAAAGTCTTTAACGGCGTATCCTACCTGTAGTCAACGAGTCGCTTAAGCCAACACCGCCGAATCCATCTGGTATCGTTGAGCCAGAAAAAATATCATAAGTTATTCTAGTCCTGTGACAATTGTCACCCTTGAGAAAATTTTTTGATTAGTCTCCTCAGAAGCGCTTTCACGCGGCAGGTTGTGCAAGGGCAGTTTTGTCATCCTATTTTATCGGCGATCTCCTGGATAGGAGTGTCTAAACCCGCCTCTACAAGGGTTTATTCCACTCATTTATTCATCAATGATCAGGAAATCATTGAGAATATATTACAATTAAATACAAACCGTATTATGAGAGTGCAAAATGGTTATCAGCGCTCAACTTGATTATGGCAGCATCTCCAACGCAGACAACGCTGAACAACTTGGGGAACTGCTGACGCAATGTTTCGCTAGTTCCCCTAACGATTGGCAAGTTTACCTAAATCGTATCGGTCAAGATAATTTCCGTCTCATCCGTCAAGGGGAAAAGATTGTTGGCGGTTTAGCCATTTACTCTATGGGACAATGGTACGGGGGTCAGTCTATACCCATGGCAGGAATTGCCGCCGTTGGCATTGCCCCAGAGTATCGGGGTACAGGTGCGGCTTATAAACTGATGCAATGCACACTCCAAGAACTTCATCAGCAAGGTGTACCCATTTCCACCCTCTACCCTGCTACCCAAGTTCTCTATCGCAAAGTCGGCTATGAACAAGCGGGGATTCGGTGTAATTGGCAGATACCAACCGAGACGATTCAATGGCGCGATCGCACTTTACCCATGTCTAGGGTCAAACCTATAGGCTACGAGGTTTTTCAGGATCTGTATTCTCAACAAGCACAAACCACTAACGGTAATTTAAATCGAAATCCAGCGATTTGGCAAAACCTGCTTGAAGCGCAAACTGATCAGCCCGTTTATGCTTATCTTATCGGTGAACAATCCCAACCGGAAGGCTACGTTATCTGTACCCAATCTCAAGAAGCCAATAACTTATTGCTCAATATTCAAGATTGGGCATTCCTTACCCCAGCCGCCGCACGGCGTTTTTGGACATTCTGCGCGGATCATCGTTCTCAGGTGAGGCAAGTACGCTGGTACAGTTCTTTGATTGATAGTTTAATGTTACCCTTACCGGAACAAACGGCTCAAATTCGTGATCAAAAACGCTGGATGCTGCGTATTCTTGATGTTTCTAAAGCCTTGGAAAAACGAGGATATCCTTTGCCGATTGAAACTGAATTACATTTACAGGTTCAAGATGAATTATTTGCCGCAAATAATGGTAACTTTATCTTGAGTGTTTCCCAGGGACGAGGAAACGTCACGCCGGGAGGAACTGGTGAATTCCGCTTGCATGTAAGGGCGTTGGCTTCTCTATTTACCAGTTTATTGACTCCTGAACAACTGCGACGGATGGGTTATTTAGATAGTACATCGGCAGCGTTGTCAAGAGCAACTTGGCTATTTTCTGGTTCATTACCTTGGATGCCGGATTTCTTTTAATCGGGATTAGGGATTGGGGTTTGCATTGGTGTTAAGTTAAGCTAAAGCCTATACCTTCAATTTAGGAAAGGGCGGGTTTTGCTCTAAATGTTATCGGTGATATTCAAGTTGAGTGGCTAAACCCGCCCCTACAATTGGCAGACGCTTCTTGCATCACGTCTCTACATGACTTTTTACTTTTTTTACTTGATTCATGTCACTCCATCAAACTTCTGGTCGCTGGCGCTTGGGATTAGTGCTATGTTTAATTACTGTATTTATGTGGGGTATTCTACCTCTAGCCCTAACCATAACCCTTCAGGTGTTGGATGTTTATACAATCACCTGGTTTCGTTTTCTTATGGCTTTTGGATTGCTGGCGCTTTATTTAACCACAAGACAACAGTTTCCCTCATTGCAGCAACTGCGTTCAGCGTCTCTGGGACTATTAGCGATCGCGACTCTATTTTTAGGGATCAATTATCTGCTATTTTTGCAAGGGTTGGGGCAAACTTCTCCCACAAATGCTCAAGTGCTGATTCAGTTAGCACCCATGTTTTTGGGTTTGGGCGCTTTAGTGGTTTTCAAAGAACGCTATACTCTGCGTCAATGGATTGGTGTGGGTATTCTGGTGTTGGGATTTACCCTATTTTTTCATGATCGACTCCAGACGTTACTCACCTCACGCTCTACCTATCTATTCGGTAATATAATTATCCTCTTAGCTGCTGTGACTTGGGCGATTTACGCTTTGGCACAGAAACAGCTTTTGCATAAATTACCCTCTACTACGATAATGCTGGTAATTTATGGCGTCTGTGCTTTATTGTTCACGCCGCTAACGACACCCCAATCCATCCTCAGTTTGAGTCCTTTACACCTGAGTTTACTGCTCTTTTGTGGGTTAAATACCCTGATTGCTTATGGTGCATTTGCAGAAGCCTTGGAACATTGGCAAGCCTCGCGAGTGAGTGCGGTATTAGCACTGACGCCGTTGGTAACATTAAGTTCAGTTTGGATGGCTTCGCGCTTTGTCCCCAGATGGGTTGCACCGGAACAGTGGACAGGTTTAGGGCTTTTGGGGGCTATGTTAGTGGTTTCGGGTTCGATTGCGATCGCATTAGGGCGTCGATCACCTTGAATACAGATTCAACTCGTACCCAACAGATACAGCACCAAGACTTTTAAACTGAAGTTCCCCCCATACAGATGTACTGCGCCCAGCGTCAAGCCTTATACCGTAATGGTTTGAGCGCTCAAGCCCCTCAAAAATCGTACCCATGTAGCACTTGCTATCATTAGCGATCGCTAATGATAGCAATAGACAAGAGATCGGTGAAAACCCTCGCTACATCAAGGTTGAGCGCGATTGTACCCATGTAGGGCGCGTCAAAAATCGCGCAAAGCCGCACGGTGAGGCAGTTTTGATTTTTTGGCTGGGGGAACTTCAGTTTAAATAAGGGCGGGTTTTGTTGTTCATTTATCAGTGACAAGTAGTTTGAGTGGCTAAACCCGCCCCTACAATTGACTTTTACCTATTTGCTAACTAATTAACTCGTTGTATATTAGTTCGCTTAGGGTCAAGAATTTTTTGCCCCAAACTGGGAAACTTAACCGCAATACTAATTTTATTGCCCGAACCGAAAACATGAGTTACTTCTCCGATACCAAAGGTATCATGACTGAGTAAATCGCCTTTTTTCCACTCTTTAGATTTTACTGTTGAACCTGAGGATTTTGACGAATTTTCAGTTGAGGCTGAAGGAGTTTTCTGTTTCACCTTCACCAAGGTACTACGAATTAAATCTTCGGGTAACTCATCCAAAAATTGAGACCGAACCGCAGGTTCACGATACCCATAGAGACGGCGTTCACGGGCGTGGGAAAGAAATAACTGTTCTTGGGCGCGAGTAATTCCCACATAACAGAGGCGGCGTTCTTCCTCTAAGGCAATAGGATCATCGATAGTACGGCTATGGGGAAAAAGTCCTTGTTCTAAACCAACCAGAAACACAACCGGAAACTCTAATCCTTTAGCCGAGTGTAGCGTCATTAAAGATACCGCTTGTTGTCCGTCTTCCAGATTATCTAAGTCAGACGCCAGAGACGCATTTGCCAGAAACCCTTCTAGGCTGGGATCTGCATTTTCTTCTTGGAATTGAACAACAGCATTATAGAGTTCATTGATATTTTCCAATCGGTTTTCAGCTTCGTCTGTGCCTTGGTTTTTCAAGTCATCAATATATCCCGATTCCTCCATAATAAACTTGATGATTTCTACAGCTTCTAAGTTTTCCGTATTGTCTTGGCACTGCTGAATCAATTGGGCAAACTTATTTACAGCTTTAGCAGAACGTCCAGCAATTGTATTTACCGAGGTTTCATCCCGGATAATTTCCCAGAGGGGAATGTTTAATTGTTGAGCTGCAACCACTAAATTATCAATCGTGGCTTTACCAATACCCCGGCGCGGTGTGTTTATAATCCGCAATAAACTTACTGTATCGCTCGGATTGGCAATGGTTCTTAGATAAGCCAAGGCGTCTTTAATCTCTTTGCGATCGTAGAATTTTAATCCCCCGATAATCACATAAGGAACTTGACCTCGCAGCGCATCTTCTAAGGGGCGAGATTGTGCATTTGTCCGATAAAGGATGGCAAAACTTCCCCAGTTCAGTTCTGGGTTTTGTTGATTCAGTTTCAGAATTTGTTGAACAACAAAATGAGCCTCTTCTAACTCATCTTCGGCGTGATGGCAGTAAATTTCTTCCCCTAAACCGCGTGTGGGTCTGAGAATTTTGTCAATTCGCTGGGTATTCTGTTCAATTAAATAGTTAGCCGCTTGGAGAATATTTTCGCGCGAGCGATAGTTTTCCTCTAATTTAACCATAGTGCTGGTTGTTTCATCAGGCAACCCATCGCCAAAGTCTTGCTGAAATCCTAATAAGATGGTGAAATCTGCCATCCTAAAGGAATAAATTGAGTTATGGACTAGCAGACGATTAGCTATATAAGTATGAGCTACATCGACTTCTAAGTCATACACGTCTCCCTCATACTCATCTTGCCAAACTTGCTCAATTTCCACCTCTGTTAAGGTATCATCCACCTCGACTAGCACTCTCATTCCGGGGTGGAGATGAGATAAAGGCATAAAATAATAACTTGTGCCACTGATTAATGCTTTGCGTTGAATTTCCAGTTGACCTGCATCGGCAATAGAATGCGCCATACTCACCGCTTCTTTGTATGAAACTCTCGCGGTTTCAACCCGATACTCTCGGCTATTTTTCCCTGAACGAATGCTAAAGCCAGCCGCTTCTAAGTTCGCAATATCACTACGATTAGAACACCATTGGATACGATGATAGCTAGCAGATTTTTGTCGCTCTAACCGAGGTGTACCAAACATAACCAGATTTAATGTCTGTCGTCGCAAACCATTCTGAGGACGGTAGTGAGGATAATCTGGATGCAGCCAGAGATCTTGCATTAATCGGTGAGCATTGGTGATGGTATCAATTTCTTGGTATAGGCGAAAAATCCACTCATCATTCAGACGCATACGCCGACCTTTACCATGAAATACTAGCGTTGGCAACCCATATTTAGCCGCATAATATGCTTCATAGTAAGCCGCTTCTTCATAAGAAGTCGTGGTTTTCAGTACCCAAAGCTTATCCCCATTTTCTTGGGCGATACGAACTTTAAAGCCGAGTTCATCGCATCGATAATCGTTGTGACGTAGACTTTTAGTGATGCCAACGCGATAGCCGCGATCCGCTCTGTACATCAGATACACATAATAATGCCCTTCAATGGGTGTCATTCTGGCAAGAACAATATGATGAGGTGTTCCACTTAATACCTGTTGACCCGCACGAATCGACCAGAGAGAACCACAAAAGTATCCTTTTTTGATATGAGTGATTTGATGGGGATAAAGTTGTTTTTGACCAGTCGGCGATAGAACCTTGTCTCCTACTTTCAAGGTTTCAATGGGTTTCTCGCCTGCGGGAGTTAAAACCTTGGTTCCGGGAGGAAAACACTGATCGGCATCACCGACAACAAATACGGAGCGATCGCGCCAATTCCATTGATTTTTTTCAGTTTCGCCGTTTGTGGTTAATAGGTGTATCAGTTCGTACTGGATACGGTTGGTGTCTTGATATTCATCCACTAAAATATGGCGAAATTGATTATACCAATATCCGAGGACTGATTCGTTTTGTTGGAAGAGTTGAACGGGGACTAAAATCAGATCATCAAAGTCCAGGGCATTGTTCGCCGCTAACTGGTCTTGATAATGGTGATAAACTTCGGCATAGACTCGCCCTTTATAACCCGACTGCTCTTTTTCAAAGTCTTGGGGCGATAAGCCTAAGTTTTTGGCGTTGCTAATCGCGTAGCGAATGGTACGGGGGTTAAATTTTTTATCGTCTAGATTTAATTGTTTGGTGACGATGGTTTTCACCAGAGTTTGGGCATCGGATTCGTCAAAGATGGAAAAATTACGCTTCCATTGGCGTCCTTTTTCATCTTGATATTTGTTGATATCATAGCGGAGAATCCGAGCAAACAAGCTGTGAAACGTACCAATCCACAGGGGTTTGATGTATTTTTTATAGACCTGCGATCGCAACTGGGTTTGTTCAACTTCTGGGAGTAACTCTAAACGTTGACCCCGCTTTTGAACAGCAAGTTGCTGGGCAAATAGGGTTTCAATCCGGGATTTCATCTCCCGTGCGGCTTTGTTGGTGAAGGTAACCGCTAAAATGTTTCCGGGATCGACCTTATGGGTAAGAATCAGATTGGCGATGCGGTAGGTTAGCGCCCTCGTCTTACCCGAACCCGCCCCCGCCACAACCAGCAAGGGACCGCAGAAATGTTCGACAGCGCGACGTTGAGAGGGATTGAGGTGCGTCAGAAAGTCAGTTGATTGAGTCATGGCTAGCTGAGGCAGGAGGGTAGGAGTTTGGCTATTCTAGTACAGGGTATCGTATTTTGAGGCAATCCTGTATCAGGAAGACGCCATCTGGCAATTATGATACTGTTGGCAATTTGTGTAGTTCTGTATGACCAGCAATACCCCAGCGACGAATACAACCCCTAGTCTCATTTCACCGGCGGTTACTCCAAAACCGGCTCCAGATACTCCTCCTATTAAACTAGGCATTATGGTATCAGGGAGTGGCACCAACTTTGAAGCCATCGCCCAAGCGATCGCAGATGGGCAACTCCATGCCCAAATTCAAGTGATGATCTACAATAATCCCGGTATCAAAGCCATCGCCAGAGCCGAAAAATTCGGCATTCCCATGGTTCTGCATAATCACCGGGATTACAAAAAACGAGAAGCACTTGATGCTCAAATTGTTGAAACATTGAGACAATACCAAGTTGAACTCGTCGTCATGGCGGGTTGGATGCGAATTGTTACCCCAGTCTTGATTGATGCATTTCCTAGTCGCATCCTCAACCTCCATCCTAGTCTATTACCCAGTTTCAAAGGGATTCACGCCGAGGAGGAAGCCTTAGCCGCAGGCGTCAAAATTACCGGATGTACAGTTCACTTAGTCAGCCCAGAAGTGGATAGTGGACTTATTTTAATTCAAGCCGCCGTTCCCGTGCTTCCGAACGACACGCCAGAGACGCTACACGCCCGGATTCAAGTACAGGAACATCGCATTTTACCCCAAGCGATCGCCCAAGTTGCGGCGGGGATGGCTTTAGGAGCCTAGAGTAGGGGCACGACATGTCGTGCCCCTACAGATGGTCGAGCAACTTCATATCAACTTCATATAAAACAAATCTGTTTTCACAGAATCTTTACAAAAAATGTCCAGCCAGGGGAGTATATTTACTTATATAAAGCTCTTATGCTTTTGATAAGTAAACATAATAATTAGCTGGGGTTTGCAAATAGTCGGGGATCTATCGCAAGTTTACGTTTCAACTTCTCGATGTCCCAATTTCCAAAGGAAACTGGACAGCCAATTGGTCGCCACATGAGCCACAATGGGAATCAGCAAATTCCCTGTACCGACAGCACTAACCCCCAGTAACAATCCCACAATCGTTGCCCAAACAACATAGGGCCACTGCTGGGAACCACTCAAATGTAAAATGCCAAACACCAAGCTAGAAATAATCACACCCAGGGCGTTTAAACCAATGGCGGGCAACATTACCCCCCGAAATAGCAACTCTTCACTCATACCCGGAAGTAACCCCAACCAAATCAGATCAGGTAATACCAATGGTTTTAAAACCAAGTTGAGGTAAACGTCAGCACTTTGACGGTATGCTGACCATAGGCGATAGACCACACCACTCATGGCGGTAATTCCCACGCCTATACCCAATCCGATGAGTAATCCTTCTAAGGTAAAGTCTAGGGATAAAAGTGTCACCGACCCAAATTTCAGCCAGAGTTTAGCCACGACGAGCAAAACAATCGCCGTTATCCCCATGGCAACTAACACTTGGGTGCGGGTGAGGGGTTCAAAGTCAGGGTTATCGGGAAGCTGTTTAGTCACTAACTATATAGATAAGCTACGCATAGACGACACAGAGGGACTCAGAGCATCAGCACTAATTCCAGCGCGATGTGCTACTAACATGCCCAGTGCCTCTAAATACGAGTGTACTCGCACAGCTTTGATTGCCAAAGGTTCTGGAGGCACTTGCATTGAGGTTTGGTTATCCTCAACGGCAATAATTTGAGTCCGTAACTGACTTAAGCTTAACAAGGCACTACCGCCACAGGCACTAGCGGGAATCACTACCGCATCCACATCCTCTGCCCAAATCTCTCCGGGTTGACGCCTCTTCACTTGAAATTGCGGGGCGCGACTTAATCCCACCAGCACACAGGGTAAAAACGTATAGCCTAATTCCTCGGCTGCCGATCGCGGCGACAAGTTGGGTTCTAGGGGAAGGGGCATTAATGCCGGGGCGTGGGCGCCAGGGACTTGGAAAGTTCGCACAATCAGGTGAGAGATCACGGCTTCTGCACCCGCTAGCGGATCGACCCCTTGTCCCTGTCGGTAGGCTTCTAGGGCTTCGCTTCCTAGATCATCAGGAAAACGAGCCACTACTGCGATCGCCTCTGCCTTTGCCTGTTGAATCAGCACTTCAGCCGATCGCAACAAACTATCCGGATTACCAATCGTACCCCAACTCGCACCCGATGGCGCTGTCCGCAGTTCCACATTTAAGGGGGCGTCAGTGATTACGTAGTCGGTCAGATTCAGTCCTAACGTGGCTCTGGTGGCATCAGCCGCTTGCAGATGGCGTAAACGCAGATCCGGTTCAATCCCTTGGTCGAGAATTAATCCCACCCGATTTTGATGCACAGGTTGTAACCCCCAGCATCCAGCGGCGAATTTGTCAAGCCCATAGCCTTCGACATAGAGGGCGTTGGGTAAATTCCAATAGAGTTGAGCACCATTGAGGACATTGGGGTGAGTGATTAGGCGATCGCAGATTTGCGCGATCGCTCTGGCGACGGGTAAAGCGTCTCCCGCATAGCCACCAATGGATGCGCCAATTCCTGTGGGAACGATTAAAACAACAGTATAAGGACGCACAATGATCAAGGGGTGGACGGTTGAGGATTAGTCTTGGTGACAATCGCTTCAACCTGAGCCTTTTGCTCCTGAGTATCCACAGATGTAACCGCCCAACGCAGGGGTTCTCCCTGTTTTTGCAGTTCCGTCTCAATCGCTTGATGGAGTTGTTTGGGTGACTCCTGGAGGTCAATTTCAGCAGTAATGAAGTGAGTCGTCATTTTTTAGTGGGGTAAATTACAATACAATGATGAATTGTCAAGGGGTACATATCTGGGTGGATGTCAACGCAAGTAGGTTGGGTTGAGGAACGAAACCCAACACCATCGCACTTCTGGAACATTTTCTGTCCTGACATGCTCCCCAAATGTTTCCCCATCAGGGTGAGTTGAGTCAAGTTATCAGTTTCTTACCAAACGTTATCGGTAAAACCCACCCCGACAATCCTGTGTCCTCTCGGCTGCCTCAAGAAGGTTGACCGAATTGGCGATCATAAACCTCGTCTTCCTTACCGGATTCCACTTTCAGATTGGAGCGCGGTAAGGCGATACAAAGCAAGACATACCCTTCCTCTTGCAATGCCGGTCCAAGTCCCATCCCTTCGCTTTGATCAACAGAACCCTCAATGATTTTAGCGGCACAGGTTGTACAAACGCCAGCATTGCAGGAATTGGGTAAATCTATCCCTTGTTCCTCCGCAGCCTGAAGAATCTTTTTGTCTTCTGAGACTTCTATAATGTGGGTTGTACCTTGGTGATTGATTTCGACGGTGTAAGTCTTGGGCATTATACCTCTTAGCGGCTTTCCAGGTTTACTTTCCCGGTGCGGGAAAAAATATTGACCGGGATTATTTTAACGTTTGGTGCCGGATTCCCGGCTATCCTTAAGTTTATTATGAGACCGATACTCTAGATTCTCATGGTTGATCCGATCGCATCCTCTCGTACTCACCCTGCTGAACCCTCCCTCCCGCCGTCTTGGAACTATGAGGCGACAGTGGCTCAGGTTGAGACGATTATTGAGCAAATCGAACGGGGGGAACTGGAATTAGCCGAGGTATTTGACCAATTTGCCTCAGCTGTCGAGTATTTGCGTCAATGTGAAGCCTTTCTGCAACAGCGACAACAGCAAATGGATTTGTTGATTGAGACATTAACCGATGAGTCAGATTCCCAGACTTGATCTCTAACTGTTTGCTCATCTGTTCGATAACTAATTACCTTGTTCAATCTAGCGTTTTTGGATTGGGTGGTGTACATTACCAAGGGTGCAAGCCTTGCGCCCCTACAGATTTTCTGTAAGGTGGGCAAGAGTCATAAACCTTGAAGCTTGTTATATCTTGCATCTGGCGATTAGAAATCACCGCTACACAAACAAAACCCACACCTACGTGGGTTAAAATCTAACTTGTTTAATTGTATTAATTATTCAGGTTTATTTCTGATTAGTTGATGCAAAAGAATGTCTAATCACCCCCAAGGGAGAGAAGGGCTTGATGCATCAGGATGTTGTTCTGGAACTTGAATTCCAGGAACCCAAATTCGTAATCTGTCCCATATATGGCGCAGTGTCATATACACTTCTGTAATATCAGTAATCTCAGTTTGAGCATCAATTTGATCTACCTGAGCTTCTGCTTGCTCACACATCTGCTTAAGCTGCTCAATAACCCTCTGCCTATCTTGTGAAGATCTTGCTCCCTGAAAATTATCTCGAATGAAGATAAAAATTTCAGTAAAAATTGGAATCACGGAAGATGAATCAATAGCACATGAAATTGTGTCCGAATATCCCCACCAAATAGCTCCTATGTCTGCCGCTGCTCTACCGAGTTCAGTTGCCGTATGACAAGCAAAAGCATAAACGGTACGTTGACTTAGCAGTTGTACATCATGTACATTATCACAGGACAAAGCTACATCCCCCTTGTGACCTTTCAAGGCATTACGAACACCGTGACACATAGCAAAGACAGGCAATAAATCCGCTTTAGACAATACGGCGATAAGTTCTTTGCGTGTTGCTTTCTTTTCAAAAATTGTGACACAATCCTCTGTTATAATTAGCTTTGCAATAGCGATATTTGCCTCAGTAGATGGATCATAAGCCGGAACAAATACAATCATTCAGATTCTCTCCGATTCGCTTTTCGCTTCATAAAATCTCGTGCTACTCTAAGTACATCTGATGCATATTGCTGACCAATCTCTGTACCTTCTTCAATTTGCTTTCGGAGTTCTCCTGCTGTAAAAAGCTCTCCTGTTGCCGTTTTCCAAATGACTGTAGTTGCCGGAATGATTTCCCGAATAAGCCCAGCAAAAACATCCCGACTAATATTACGGGAAACACTTTCAAAATGAGGTGTTGGTTGGTCAGCTAATAAGCGATCAATACCTTGTAAAAAGTTCCGCAGTGAAGGTGATCTTGCCTCCGCTCTATCAATATTTATATCTTTCACAAATTGCCAAGAACTAATAGTCTTGCCAAAAGCTAGTTCTGCATGACTTTTTGGACTTTTAATGTCTTCGGGTAACGGCAGTGCAGGTGATACTTCAATTCCCCATTGAGTTTTGGCGTTTTCTATAGCTGTAATCTCATCGGCAAACAGCCAAGCCTCAACTTCTGGAACAGCACAAAAGACTCCTACAGAAGGATATCCTAACCGTCTGTTAGCCTTGTCTAAAGCCTCTGGAACGCTTGCTGCATCACAGTTAACTAAAACAGCACAACTTCTTGTAATACCAGGAGGTAATCCTTGCAAGAAAGCTTTGAGGTTACTTTTAGCAACTGCATTTATTTTAATCTTATCTAGAGGATAATTAGCCGCTTCTAGAATCCAAGATATAATATGAATGTGATTTCTATTCTCAACAATAAGTTGAATTGATCCATCTTGCATAGTATCATAATACCTTAAATTAAAAACTTAAATTATAACTAAATCATAGGTTTAGTTATTTTTGCCATAACTTAAGCATAGCAAGATTGGTATATCCTGATCAATGGGCGTGACGAATTAGACTTATCTGCTAATTAGCTGACAATACTATATCTAGGGGTTTATGTCCTCAATTAGCGATCTCAACTACCACATATAGGGATTCTCTATATTTGCTGAACAGGTCTAGAGCTAATTTGAGCAATCGCTACTCACGCCAATAGATTATCAACCGCCACACTAAACCCCTCTAACACCTGCTGCGTTTTAACAACATCACCATGATTAAATAAAACCTGTTGCTGTTCTGTAATCACTAAAACCCATTGACTTTCCGGAAACACTAACCAAACTTCCTGACATCCTGATCGCAGATACTCTTTGACCTTACTAAAAACCTCTTCCGCCCCATCTGTTGGTGAAATAATCTCAGCAATTAAGGGGAAACTTTGAGATAAAACCGTAAAATCGCCAAATTGTTCCACCAGTTCCGGAGTGAGGTAAGAAACATCGGGACGACACCCCCGTTCTCCTGTCCAACAAGCTGATCCCGTGTAAACATGTCCTCCCTGACTACTGAATATTTGATGATTGATCCAATATCGAGCTAATCGTGCTTGAATTCGACCCTGTTTGGCGTTGATTCCTTGCTTCTCCACCAATTGCCCATCTACCCATTCTGTATGGTCAGGGGGATTTAGCAAATAGTCTTCGACAGAGAAAACTGGAGACTCAATCTGAGACTCCTGGGAATTCGCGATCGCGTATGCCATAATCATCCATTATCCTTTGCCACAATTATCCCCATTATCCGTAATTTGAGGAGTAACCCGTCACCCCCAACAAAGGAAAAATGACAAAGGACAAATGACCATTAAGCCAACATTTCCTGCGCCCGCTTAATATTTTTACGAACCGATTCTGCTGACGTATGCAGGGCGGCGCGTTCGGTATCAGTGAGGTTAATTTCCACAACTTTTTCCACACCTCGACATCCTAACCGTGTGGGGACACCAATAAAAATATCCTTTAAACCATACTCCCCATCCAGATAGGATGACACAGGTAAAAGTCGCGACTGATTATGTAAAATTGCTTCCACCATCGCGCAAGTCGAGGATGCAGGCGCGGAATACGCCCCCCCAGTTTTCATCAGATTCACAATTTCTGCGCCACCATGACGAGTCCGATTTACCAAGCGCTCAACTGTTTCCTCATCCATCAGTTCAGTAATCGGAATTCCTCGCACTGTGGAGTAGCGGGGTAAGGGTACCATTAAATCGCCATGACCCCCCAAGACTAACCCACTGACATCCGCAATCGATACACCTAACTCCATAGCAATGAAGGTTTGGAAACGGGCAGAATCCAGCATTCCTGCCATTCCCATCACCCGTGACACGGGTAATCCTAATATTTGCCAGACCAAGTAGGTCATCACATCCAGGGGATTTGTGACCACAATATAGAGCGCATCGGGCGATCGCGCGATCGCTTTTTCTGCCACCTCAACCGCAATCTTGGCATTAATTTTGAGTAAATCATCTCGATTCATCCCCGGTTTACGAGGTAAACCCGCCGTGATGATCACCACATCAGACCCGGTGGTATCCATATAATCATTGGTGCCAATAATCTCACGATTGTGACAATCCATCCCCTGTGCCTGCATTAAATCCAGGGCAATGCCTTGGGGAATACCGGGAACAATGTCTAAAAGTACCACATTTGCCAAATTGCGTTGGGCAATCCGGTGCGCCAAAGTGCTACCGACGTGACCCGCACCAATCACGGTGACGCGGTGATCATTGCAGGCGATAGGTAAATTAGAAGAAAATGCCATGGCTATAGATCGGTTTTGCGATCGCGACTATACAACTGGCGTGGCACAGCTAACATGGCGCAATTTTACAGCATTTTTGGGCGCAAGCCTGGATTTTTGACCAGGCTAATCGAGCAAATTAGACGTGTCACGCTACTACTTCACCCAGTGACTTCGAGTTGGTCGAGGCGAAACCAAATATTCGGGGTCGGTACATAGAACTTGACTAAGGCATACTCACCCCGCGTATCGACCACTTCCCCATCACTTTCAAACAGGTAAGGAGGAAAGCGAATATCACTGGATTTGGCTTCCACACTATTATCCAACTTTTCGCGATTCACGCGCACTAATGATCCTTTCTTGAGCTTGCCTGCCATTATTTATCTCTAATGTCGATATGAGTAAACGCTTCCAAGCCATTATCCCTCATAATTCACGTCTGAGTGTAGGGGCGACCCGCTTATACTAATTACTGCCGTTTACCCAGCGTCAGATTGCCGTGAACCGAAGCCGAGAAAACCACACTCAAAACTTTAGGCGCAGTAGAAATAACACAAGATTAAGAATTTGGAAACCCGCGCAGGCGGGTGCAAGTTTGTGTAGCTGCGGTTTCAACCGCCCAGCCAGTAGGTTGGGTTGAGACTTAAACTGAAATCTTACTTGGTCGTTGGTGACTGGCAGCTTGGGCAAAAATGAGACGAACGCCCAGACAACTTAATCCGCTCAATTGGGGTTTCACAGACGCGACAAGGCTCTCCCGTGCGACCATAGACCCACGCAACCCCACTATAGTTACCATTGACTCCCTGGACATTGAGAAAGCTGCTAAAGGTTGTGCCACCCGCCTCAATCCCCGTTTTTAACACTTGAATAATCGCCTGGTGCAGACGTTCAATTTGGTCTACATTTAATCGGGCGCAAACGGTTTGAGGATGAATCCCACTCACAAACAAGGCTTCATCGGCGTAGATATTCCCCACACCTGCAACCAGGGATTGGTCGAGGAGGGCGGTTTTGATCGAACGCTGAGACGTTTTCAGCTTCTGAGTCAAATACTCTGGAGAGAACGCATCCGAGAAGGGTTCAGGTCCTAAATTTTGCAGCCCCGTGATAATGCGATCGCACTTTTCCCCAGGTGGCACCCACCACATCCGACCAAAGGTGCGTTGATCGACAAAGCGCAATTCCTGTCCTTGAGGAAAAAACAAGCGTACTCGTGTATGCTTCTGTAACGGTTCCGTTTGCCGAATCCATAAAAGTTGACCACTCATCCGCAGATGCACTCCTAACCAGCTAGCATCCCCATTCTCAGAGTGGGTAAGTTGGGCAAGCAAATATTTACCTCGTCGGTGCCAATCGGTAATTCTCGTCTGCTTCACACCCTCCAAAAACGCAGCCACAGAAACAGGGTAGGCGATGGTGCGCGGGAGCAACACATCCCCACCCTGAATATCCTGGGCACAGGTAATTTGCTTGAGACCCAGACGAATTGTTTCAACTTCCGGCAATTCAGGCACGGCTTCGTGTGATACCGTTCCTTTACTTCTTAGCTTTCTTCTTAGCCGCTTCCACGACTATGAGTTCGTTTTCAGCAAAGTTATTGGTATTGATGCCGGCATAGTTGACTTTATCGAAACGGACGATGACAGGATAGATAATGCCGCTCTTGTCTACTGTTGCCACGACTCCCACATCGTTAAACCAGTAGGATTCTTTGCGTTTAATCCGAACTTTCGCGCCGCGTTCTATTTCTGCCATATCAGTTTTTCCCTTACGAATCTAGTTTTACAGCGTACTACTGGATGAGGGGTGTCTGCTTACTCTGTGTTTTAAGTTTTATTACAAAGATGACTTTAAAAGCCCCTTGTTTCCAGATATAGAGGGAGATAGGGCGGGATGGCGGGGTGCGGGAGCATTGTAGAGACGTAGCATGCTACGTCTCTACACCGATGGAACTCCTACTCTCCTACCCTTTTGAGTCTAATCCCGCCATCGCACCTGCACGAAATGAGCCGGTCGTCCCCAGATATCCGAGGTATCGCTAATATCCTCAACAGCCAGATTAAAGGGAATAGCCGTGGTTAGGTAGCGTTGAGCTAGGATACCAATGTCAGGGGCAAGTTGGGTAGCTGTGGCGGTGGCTAGACCTAAACCAATTAGTTGCTCAATCGGACCACGGGGTAGGAGGAGATGGGCGCCTAGGGCAAGTCCAGCCGTTAACATCATGCCAACGGAGAGATTCGTACCGCAACGAGGATGTACAGCTAAATTCCATTCCCCTTGGGTGAGACGGTTCAACGCCAGAGGAACCGCACGTCTTAAGTCTGATAAATTCACCTGACCGTAGAGGTAAAATCCTTGTTCGGTGGATAAACCGCCTAAGGTGTCATTATCCATCTCATGCACGGTGGTGGCTGTACCCGCACGACTACTACCGGGGCGTGACGTATAGTTGACATTGGCTAAATCAGCCAGAACCCAAACCGTAGCATGTTCAAGAGCATGAACCTGACGCAGCATTAACAGTTCTTGTAACCCTGGTACAAAAGGCAGTTGCTTGAGTAAGTCAGTATCTTGGCTGGGATAGGGCGTGGGAAAGTTAAAATCCCAAGTCTGAGCAGAATTCGTATAAGTCATGGCAGGAGTACTCTCAAACTAGCCGATATTCTTTCAACTTTAGCGTTCGTTATTGGGGAAGTGTTGACCCTTCGCTTCGCTAGGCTCAAGGGTATGGCGCGTGAGTGTTGAATTTTGAGTGTGTAAGGGTGGGTTTCACCATTATCGTTTCTGACCTCACAAAAGATGTGACTCGCGCCCGCCCTCATTTCCCCTGCACCTGGGCATCCCCGCACCCTCCGCACCCATAACGACGCGATAAGTTTTGCCGCGATAGAATACCAGGTAAGCATTGCTGTATCTAGACACCGTACATCTTATTCCTCTCTAGTGGTCTCCCCCGTGCAAAAAACGCTCTCGCATCCTCTGGTTTCCCCCGTGCAACAAGAGCGAAGCATCCTATGGCTTCCCCCTTTTTAAGGGGGACGGGAGGGGGATCTATAAGGGGGACGGAAGGGGGATCTATTGGGGGACGGAAGGGGGATCTATTGGGGGATCTATTGGGGGACGGAAGGGGGATCTAAAAGGGAAGATGGGGATCGCAATTTGACAGACGTAGCAGGCTACGTCTCTACATAACTTTTGACGTTTGACTTAACCTCATGAGTAATTTTCCAGACTTATCCAGCCACGGTTTCAGGGTCGTTCGAGAATTAGGTCATAATCGCGCAGGTGGGAGAGTCACCTACCTGGCGGTGCCAATTCCTCCCCTGACGTCAAAGGGAATACTGAAAGAACCCGTTGTGATTAAACAGTTTCAGTTTGCCCAAAGTGAGGCACACTGGTCTGATTATGAAGCCATCGAACGGGAAATTCAAGTGTTACGTGGATTGAATCATCCAGGAATTCCTCAATATTTGGGTTCATTTCAAACCGCAACCGGGTTTTGTTTAGTCCAGGATTATAAAAAAGCCGCGTCTTTAGCTGTTCGGCGTAGTTTTGACCCCGATGAGATTAAGCAAATTGCTGTTTCATTACTCAATATTCTAGTTTATTTACAAAATCGCATTCCGCCGATTAGTCATCGGGATATTAAACCGGAAAATATCCTAGTCGATGATGAGTTAAATGTCTACCTGGTTGATTTTGGGTTTGCCCATATCGGCGGTAGTGAAATTGCCATGAGTAGTGTGGCGAAGGGGACGATTGGGTTCATCGCTCCGGAATTACTGTTTAATCAACAAGTGAGTGAGGCGTCGGATCTCTATGGGTTAGGCGCAACGCTGATTTGTTTACTCACGGGTATTGCCTCAACCGATATTAGCCAGTTAATTGATGAAGACTATCGGATTAATTTTAAACATCGGGTTCCTCGGCTGAGTTTACGTTGGATTGAGTGGCTGCAAAGGATGGTGGAACTGAAACCAAAAGACCGTTTTCTAGATGCGGAAACCGCGTTAGAGGCGCTGAATCCAATTTATGTGATTCGAGTACCAGAGGTGAATCTCAATGTCTCGTGTTTGGAATTCACGGCGAAGAAATTGGGGGAAAAGATAACTAAAAAGGTCATTCTGACAAACTCTGTTCCCGATACGGTATTGGCAAGCCGTTGGCAAATTGCCCCCCATCTGAGTGATCCCCCGCACACGCCTGATTTCCATGAATGGATTTACCTTGAACAAAGTCATTTCGTCAGTAATCAAGTGCTGGGCAAAATTACCGTTGATACGCGCAAGTTGATGGCGAATAAGCTCTATGAGCGGGAGATATTAATTCACAGCAATTCCCATCCGGAAACCCAAAGCTTAACCCTAAAGGTGAAGACAGCACCTGTGCCGATTCCAGCGAAGAAATTACCCTATTTTTCGGTAGGATTATTGATTTTCTTTGCCGCCGCCGCCACCTGGGTGGAAACAATGGCATGGGATGGTATTGTGAGTCATAGTGGCACAGTTGGTGTTGCGATCGCGATTTTCATTTCGGTGTTAGTGGCTCTGTTGGGACTTGTGGCGGCGATTACGTCGGGGTGGATTAGTCAGGGGATGGCAAAGGTGCGATCGCGCTTTGGGGTCAAGGTGAGAGCCCTAGATACCGTGGCTTCCGTTTTTTTTGCAGGTGTCGCGGCGATATTTGCCGCCCGATTTGGCGCTCAATTTCGGGCGACGGATATGGCAATTGCGGCATTTGCGGCGGTGGATGCGGTAGTATTTATGGCGGCATTTGAAGGAGAAGGCGTTGCTCAAAGTTGTGTGCAACGGGGGTTTAGTCAAGGGTTAGCATTTGGGGTTTCTGTCTTATCCGCCGCCTTGGGAATTAGTTTAGGAATGGCTTTAAAGTTAGGGTTTGTCAATGGCATAGTTTTGGGAGCAATTTTAGGCACAGGTTTTCCTTTAGCCACGTTGATTCTTTATCCGCCATTGGATCGGGCAAAACGCATTGCGCGTTATCGGAAATTTGAGCAGGATTTAATTAAACCGTAATCAGAAGGCTGATGAATCAGGGCGGGTTTTGTTGTTCATTTATTGGTTACAAGTAGTTTTAGTCGCTAAACCCGCCCCTACAATTGTTCCTAAATCTGCCCCTACCATTGCCGTGGTACGTCTCGATAGATTCCTATTAAAATACTAATGAAATTTGATGAACTCGATGCCCAAATGCGGGTTTATGAAACCGCCCATGCTCACTACGTTTGGCCGGGATTATTTTCGCTGGCGACAAGCAGATGCCCACAGAAATGCGTTAAACTCTCATAGTTATTGGTGTTTGCGGAAAGATGGCAAAACTGCCAGACAAGCCACAGCTCGGTTAGAACGCTTATCGGTGGCGGATAAAAATGAATTGTTATTCCAGCATGGGATTAATTTTAATCATGTACCGAATTGGCATAAACGAGGGGTAGGATTGTATTGGGAATCCTATCAAAAGCCGGGATTAAATCCCCTGACTGGTGAGACAACCGAAGCAAGAAGAAAACGGATTCGACAGGAGTTAAATCTGCCAATGAAAGACCAATATAGTCAGTTTATTCGCGATTTATTGAGCGAAATTAATCGGTCGTCAAGGCATTCCTAATTCGTCGGGACAGTCGTAATTCGTAGGGGCAAAGCATTCGCGCCTAGATATATCATTGAACTGACCAAATTTTCATCGCGAATGCTTTGCCCATATCCCAGCCATAAGTCATAGATTAGACAAATTGTACCAATGACCCATAACCAATGACCAACCATGAACGATTTCCAAATATTAAAACAAATTTTTAATGCCTTTGATCCCTTTCGCCCGTTACCTCCCGGTGATCCTACCTATGTGGATTGTGAAGAGGTGCGGGGTGATTGTGATATTTTAATTGAACTAGGACGGTCAATTTTATTATCAGATAGAGTTACCTGTAATCTCTATGCCGGACATCGGGGGGCGGGAAAATCTACAGAATTGCTGCGGTTATTAGAAGCATTAAATGAATTTATCACCGAACAGAAGATAAAGCATACTGGATAGGTTATCACCTAAAAACACCGTAGCCAGTAGGGTGGGCATTGCCCACCTGATAGATTGGTAAAATAGTGGCATAAATTTGACAATTAAACCGGGCGCACGTCGGTGTAATGTGCAACTCAATCATTGGTCAATTGGCGATAACCCAAAGATTCGCCGCCTGTTGGCGCAAGATTCCTTAACTGATGAAGAAAAGGAACAAATCCTACAAGCGCTGGATAACTATTTTGAACACCTGAAACAAACCGCAGGTTATCAGTCTCGCGATTTAATTGTGCTGCATCCCGATATCCCCAATCTGGACATAATGCTATCTAAATTTGACCGTTGTCACTACCACACCGAGGACGAAGTGCGCTACATTGTTGCGGGTGAAGGGGTGTTTGGTTTTGTGCGTCCCGATGGTTCTCAGATGGAATTAACCGTGCAGCCAGAAGAATATATTAATGTCCCCGCGAATACAGAACATTGGTTTCATCTCACTCCATCCCGACGGGTTAAAGCTGTGCGCTATTTCACCACGACAGAAGGTTGGGTTCCAGAATATACGGGGACAGCGATTAATTTTGAGGCGTAAATTTAGCCACGGTAGGAGCATAGCACACCTAATTTTATGGATTAAAATTCCGTCCGGAAACCGTAGGGGCGCACTGACGTGCGCCCTTTGCCGACGTGCGCCCTTTCCTGACGTGCGCCCGATTCAATCATAAAAATGATCCCGCAATTTTAGCCGTGTCACGCCTGTAGGGGCGGGTTTAGGAACTAACACGACTTGTCATCCATAAATAAACAACAAAACCCGCCCTCCGCCCTAATTGGGTTTTCATTATCATTGAGTAAAGGGCGACCCGATTCAATTGAGTGGATACAAGTGTTAGTTTGTGCAAGCGGGTCGCCCCTACACGAGATTCAAATGTGACCTAATTTTTCCCAAAAAACCCATTTTTCGTCTTAATCAATTCAATACATCGTTAAATACCATTTAATTCCAGCGATTACACCAAGATGAACAGGATAAAACAAGTAAAACCATCGCGTTTTTATTCCCGCTTTTGCATTATGTAGTAGAATAAATAAGGGTGCAATAACTCCAGCCAATTCGATAAAACCACCCCCAACTGCGACGTAAAGGATATGCAGTGAGATATAAACCAACCACCCTTTTAAATTAAACTCCCCCGGCTTCAACTTTGACATTAGATAGACGATTGGCAGCGTAAAGAATCCTGCCTCGAAACGAGCGGCTATGGCAATCGTGGTAAACAATAAAACAATAGCCGCCTTAAGCAGACCATTATTAACCTGTTTAGCGAGTCGAATCGCCATCACGCCAGCCGCCAGCACGAACAAAATATTCAGGGGAGGCGTTGCTGAGAAAATTAAGGAATAAACATGAGAATAAATGGGTTGTGAGACAACTCCCAGAAGCATAAGTCTAAATACATAATTCCAAATATTTGAAGTGTAGTTTTCCCCTTGTGCCGCTAGCCAAGCAAAGAGAGGGAAGCTCAAACGCCCGAGAGCAACCATAATCGTTACTTCTGGGAAAAATACCCGTCCGACATGATCGATAAGCATCAGCAGACAGGCGATTAATTTAATGTGAAATGAATTTAGCAATTTTAATACTATGTCTTGGTTATACCAAATCTGGGTTAACTACCCCCTGGATAATTCAGTCCGCCCAGGCAACTTAGTTTGTGTGGTTCCGCGATTAAAATCGCCGTGGCTTTCCCGATAGGAGTGGGTTTAGTAGAGTTATCGGTTTTTTCCCAAACGTTATCGGTGAAACCCGCTCCGGAGAGAATTTATCCCTTGATCCACCCTAAGAGCGATGAAGGATGCTGGTTGAATTACCTAACCTGGTAGCTTAGCAAAACCAATCAGAATATAAATAGGAGAGTTTACATGGCTGATAATTATAGAGCAGAACGCACGGTTTCTGCGGTATTTAAAGAACAAGATCAAGTCGATGCCGCCATCCGACGCCTGGTGAATCGCGGCGTTCCCTCAGATCATATCTCGGTGATGGGTAAAAATTTTCAATCTCAAACCCGAATTACCGGATTTATTAGTAAAAAAGATGTTATTTTAGGCGGACTCAGAACCGGGGCAATTTTTGGCTCCTTATTTGGTTCGTTCTTAAGTCTGTTAACCGGTGTGGGTGTTTTATTGATTCCCTTTGTGGGTCCTGTGGTGTCAGCCGGTCCTTTGAGTGCCGTACTATTAGGGGCTGCTAGTGGTGCCCTCGCCGGTAGTGCTGGCGCGGGTTTAGTCTCGGTACTGGCTGCTTTAGGAATGCCAGAAGAAAAAGCAGCGGTTTACCAAACACGTCTACAAGCTGGTGAATTTCTAGTGATGGTAGAAGTTCCAGCGGGAAAATCGGGAGAATATCAACTCTTACTGCAAAGTGCAGGTGGGGAAGAAGTCCATACCAGCGATATGACGCTACCTCGCCCCTGTCCCGGCAAATGTAACGATCCTAGTGATTTGTCTCCCGAAGTGCGATCGCATCTATCTGAAGACGCTCAGAAAACATTCATCGAGCGCTACAATAGCGTGTACGATGAGAATCAAGACCCGATCCAGGCAGAACAAGCCGCTTGGCAAACCATTCATCAGCAGTATGAACAAGACAATACGATGTTGACCCTATAATTACAGCGCGGGACTTCCCACCGTTTAAGCTAAAGTGATTGTTGTGTAGATAGTTGAATTAAGATGTTACGCAAAATTTCCTTGGGAACGGTGGGACTGTGGGTTGGGGGAGTACTTACTATCATCGGCTTTGTGGCTTATGCCACCGAGAACGCGACCTTAAATTTAGTAGGATTTTTCTACGGCGTCCCCATCTTACTGGGTGGTTTTGCCCTGAAAGCTGCCGAACTCAAGCCTGTACCCTTAAGTCAACCCACACCACCGGACGTGTTACAACAGCGACAGCAGACGGCTACTCCCATTCAAAACCAAATTCGCCAAGATGTGATGCGTTATCGTTACGGTCAAGACGCTCACCTGGATAGCTCCCTGGAAAGTTTGGGTCTCTCTCCTAGCGATGAGGAACGCCCTGTCCTCAATAGTTTACGAGAAACTATAGTGGATGGCGCTTACACTTTAGTACTGGAATTTTACTCGCCACTGATTCCTTTTGAAACATGGGAACAAAAGCGGGAAAAGATTGAGAAGTTTTTCGGTCCGAATATCCGAGTTGAATTGAGCCAATCTGAGGAAGACCAGGTTGATGTGGCGTTGATTGCGGCATCCCAAACCTGATTAAATTGAGACTATTAGGCACGAAAGTGGGGAGATGGTGTGCTGTTTAGCTTTATAACCCAGCCACCTCCACTTTCTTGCAGATTCTTTCAATGAGTGAATCCATGATCTAGTGAGCCTCAGATGCTTGGCGATGCTGATGTTTAGAGCCATACAGCTGACTCAAAGGTGTGGAACTAATACTATGGACGAGAATAGAGGCAAAAATCATCAAGCTGCTAACTACCCAAACCTGATGATTACCTGTGAGGCGCAGCGCTAAATGAGAGTAGTAAAGAGCCGCAACGCCAATTGGACCAAACCAACCCACGAACAGAGAATCTGAGACACCGTGTAGGCGCTTAATCCAAGGACTGAGAGCCAAGATTGCGGGGAGGCGGCGCAAGAGCAAGACGGCTACCACTAGCAGTAAGCCTTTCCAGCCCAGTTGCAGCCAGTCTTGCCAGGGCATTACCAAACCCAATAACAGGAAAATGGGTAGAGTAAAGAAGCGATCCACAGCTTCTTGGATGCGCTCTTCCTGAGTTCTTTGCTGAGTATTCACGAGTCCATCAAAGACTAATCCTGTTATAAAAACAGCTAGAATACCATCGCTACCTAGTAACTTCGCTGCCCCCAATGCCAAAAGTGAAAGGGCAATCGTATAAGCGAGAACCGACTTTTTCTCAATTAAGTCCTTTTTTTCAGCCCAGACTAATAATCGACCTGCCGTATGACCCAAAAATACAGCCACTAAAACAGCGACACCGATTTCCCAAAGTATGGTGTGCAGCAACCAATGGGAAAGAGCTTCTTTTGGCGATCGCGTCAGGAATAGAATGGGTAGATAAACTATCGGATACGCTAACCCATCATTCAACCCTGATTCACTGGAAATGAGGTGACGTAGGCGTCCGGGAATATTTTCCTCAGCAATGACACCCGTAACAATATCCGTCGAGACAACCGGGTCAGTTGGTGTTATCACTGCCCCAATCAGCATGGCTACCCCAAAGGGGATATCCAATAACCACCATACCAGTAAACCACTGCTCAACCACATTAGGGGCATGACTAGCCCCAGTATCACCGTTAAAGACTTCCAATGTCGGGGAACATATCCTTTGGGTATGCGGAGAGCAACACCCATTAAACCAATGGCAAGGGTTAAACGAGCGGCTTCCTCAATTAGGAGTTCTTTATTGCCCCACCAGCTACTTATATCAAGCCACCCCAGAACATCTGAACTCATCAGAACGCCCAACAGCAGCGCAATCGTCGAGTCGGAAAAATACATCCGCCG
Organism: Coleofasciculus sp. G2-EDA-02; assembly: GCF_040226375.1. Classification (NCBI taxonomy): domain Bacteria; kingdom Bacillati; phylum Cyanobacteriota; class Cyanophyceae; order Coleofasciculales; family Coleofasciculaceae; genus Coleofasciculus; species Coleofasciculus sp. G2-EDA-02. The sequence continues at coordinate 31,994 of NZ_JAVKEW010000119.1, forward strand.
CAGTGGTTTAGAGAGTAGCCCCACAGCCACAACCAGTGCGGCGATGGCGGTTATAGCAATGTTTAGCTGATTCATGATGAGTAGGATCGCGCCGGTTGACAGGGATTTATTGACAATTTAGTTAATATTTTTTTAACTAAATTATCGTTTTTACCAAAATTTGAATCATTCTCTCTAAGTTAAAACAAAACTGTAATGTTCTAAATATACCCCTAGGTAGATTATCGTGAGAGTAAGGCAATTACATTGAGATACATAAACTACCTGAAAGGTTAATTTTAAAAAGTCCATTTTAAAATAACTCCAAATCTTTGAGTTCAGTAGTTCTTTTTTACTACGGCTTTTATAGCCGCACGATATACCATTGCAAATATTCTCCAGGTTCCATGTCTAATTCACAAGAGGTTTCCATTAAATACTTGGCTTGCTCCTCTACAGAGGAAAACTGCTGCAAATCACGGGGTAAATTATCCTGTCGTGTTGCTAAAATGGATTTAAGTTTTTCCAGTAACTCCTCCGGTGTGATAAATTGCTCAGGTTGATTCGTTTCCAGAACCACATAAGCATCTTCTTGATACATGATTGAATCTGGCATGGTTCATTTCAGGATTTAGTTCAACAGTTAATAAAAATCGTTAATTACATCCACGGTAACTAGAATACTGCCAATGGGCTAGATTATCCACATAGCCGAGCAGCAGGAGACTATTATAAATATACTCTCCTACATTTAGCTTCAACTGACTAACATCATTATGTTTCTCTCCCTAGAATACGAAAGAGCCTTAGAATCCCTCGGCTATGACTATTTTGATGAAGTCGCCGCCGCCGAATTTCCCTGTCATTCCCTGCGGTTCCGCAATGACCAACTGCTGCCAATTTTAGGGTTAGACCCGCAAAGGGTAGCAGATAGTGATTTTATCCAGGCTTTTGGTAAATTTGTGGGTATACGACCCTTTTTAGCCTTGCGTTATCACGGGTATCAGTTTGGCGAATATAATCCCAGATTGGGAGATGGTCGCGGGTTTCTCTATGGTCAAGTGCGGGGAACCGATGGTGAACTCTATGATTTTGGCACGAAAGGTTCCGGGACAACTCCCTATTCTAGGGGGGCTGATGGTCGATTGACTCTTAAAGGTGGAGTACGGGAAGTCCTCGCGGCGGAAGCGTTGCATAGTTTGGGTGTGCGTACTTCTCGCTGTTTAAGTCTGATTGAAACCGGGGAACAGTTGTGGCGAGGGGATGAACCATCTCCAACTCGTTCATCGGTGATGGTACGGATGAGTCGTTCTCATATTCGATTTGGCACGTTTGAACGGTTGCGCTATTTTAAGCGTCGGGATTTAATCAAAACGCTGCTTGATCATGTAATCAACTGTTACTACACCCATCTATTGCAACAGAAGGATAGAGTTGAGCAATATCGCCAATTTTATGCAGAGTTAGTGAAACGAGTGGCAGAGTTAGTTGCCCAATGGATGGCAGCAGGATTTTGTCATGCTGTTTTAAATACGGATAATATGTCGATTACGGGGGAAAGTTTTGATTATGGTCCCTATGCTTTTATCCCCACCTATAATCCTGTGTTCACGGCGGCGTATTTCGACTATTACGGACGCTATTGTTATGGCAATCAACCAAGTATTTGTCGGTTAAATTTGGAAATGTTGCAGCAGCCGTTAGCCATGGTGATTCCGGTTGCTGATATGGAAGCTGGGTTAACGGCTTATGACGAACACTATCATCAAGCTTATCGACAGTTGATGCTGAATAAGTTGGGATTTGAGCAAGTGAATAAACCCCAGGGCGATGAGTTATTGAAGAGGACGATTGAGTTGTTAAAAGAAACTCAGGTGGGATATCATGCCTTCTTCACTGAATTAACCCAGCAGTTTCACCCAACTTGGCGCGATGATGCTTCACAAATTTTTCATCAGGCGTCTTTTTGCCAGTCTGCTGAACAGGAATTATCATTAGCCAATTGGCGCGAATTATACCAACATATCTTGCAGGATTTGTCAACGGATGATTTGGAGAAAATGACTGAGCGGTTACAGGAGAAGAATCCGAAAACTGCATTACTACGACCTGTTATTGAAGAAGTTTGGGCAGCTATCGATCGCGAGGATAATTGGCAACCCTTTGATGAGTTGGTGAGAAGCTTACAAGCGAAACAATAACTTGTTCTCTCAGAAATGACTGGACTTTGGACAAAAGAAAAAGGGTTCGCCCACAATGTTGACGAACCTATGGATAGAAAATCATGAAAATCAACTAAATTAAGACGCCCGATGAGAGTTTTTTTCTCTTGTTTTGTCTTTTTTGAGAACAGGATGTCGCTGACGAGGAGGTACAGAATGTCAACTGAGTTGTGCGGGTAATGATATAATCCCTGGTGATTACGCTTCAATGACAACTCGTAAATTGCCGCGTTTTCGCACAACTCGACAGGCAGTTGCTCCACTAGAGCGCTCAAATTCTAAATCTAATACCGTCTGCCCAATTTTTAGGTTTTGTAGTGATAGATACTGAACGGATTCAGGAAGCGTGGGATCAACAATTCGGAGGCAATTCCTGGGCGTATCGGGTATCAAGTTCACCATCACCTGGAGGAGTTGGAAAATCGTCCCCGTTGCCCAAGCTTGGGGTGAACAAGCCACAGGATATCGCACGGGGGTGCTATCGGGGGTGCGTTCATAGCCACAGAAGAGTTCGGGTGGACGATAATAGGGTTGTTGGATGGTCATGTCGATAATCCCTTGAGCCACTTCCAACGCCTGATCCACTAGTCCTAGCGATCGCAATCCGGCAATAATCATCCCGTTATCGTGATGCCATACTGATCCGAGGTGATAGCCCATGGGATTATACGCGGGAGAGAAGCTACTTAAGGTGCGAATTCCCCATCCACTAAACATATCCGGCGCTTGCAATCGTTCGGCGACATTTTGTTCCTTGTCTTTTGATAAGATATCTAATCCTAGACAATGCCCCGGATTGGATGTGATACTATCTACAGGTTTTCCCTCACCATCCAACGCCAAAGCACAGTAGCCGAGATCGCACAGCCAAAAGTCCCGATTGAAGCGGGTTTTCAAGTCTTGGGCTTCCTCATGCCAACGTTCTGCCAAATCTAACCGCTTTTTGATACGAGCAAGCTGGCTTAAGCGCATCTTCGCCCCATAAACATATCCTTGCACTTCCGCCAGAGTAATCGCCCCTTCCGCTAACTTCCCTTTGGCATCAACAATACAGTCTCCAGAGTCTTTCCATCCCTGATTCCGAAGTCCACCTTTAGATTTGCACTCATAGCTAATATAGCCCGTCTGCTGACAACGGCGATCAATCCAATCCATCGCCGCTAAAGCATTATCCCATAACTGATCCAACAGTTGCTGATCATAAGTCCAGGCATAATAATCAGCATAGAGCATCAACCACAGGGGCGTGGCATCGACTGTACCATAATAAGGCGTGTGGGGGAGTTCGCCACAGCGAGCCATTTCACCCAGACGCAACTCGTGGAGAATCTTACCTGGTTCTTCTTCCCGCCACTCGTCCTCAAGTTTACCCTGATACTCCGCCAGGGTAATCAGCGTTTGACGCGCAATCCCCGGATCGAGGATCAGCGTTTGGGTTGCAGCAATCAGGGAATCCCGTCCAAATAACGTGGAAAACCAGGGAATTCCAGCACAGAGAATCTTACCCTTGCCAAAGGTTTGACCTAAAAGATAGATATCCTGTTCAGCGCGTTCAATAATCTGGTTTAAGACTCGATTATCCGTGCGAATCCGAGTCACCCCTTCTCGCCAATCCCGCTCCTCTATCGCCTCCGCCGCGATCGCTTGTTTTATGGTTGTCGGCGCGTTTACCACAGAAGCTGGACGATTGTCAACAAAGGGCTGTAAGCGATACCCAAATTTCTGGGTTTCGTGAGAATTCAATTCCAACCGCCAAATTGCCGTATATCCCCTAAATTCATCAGGCTGACGGTGATAAAACTGAATTCGAGACTCCATCAACACCTGATCCAATCCCTGATAGGCTAAGGTAAGTTCCCCGGTTTCCTCAACCAAGGATTTTATATCGCAGTCCAAAGCATTATCCTCTTGAGGGATAACCTGTCGCATTAAAGTCCCTATCTGCTGACGGAGATAACCGCGAATTTGGAATAGATCGGCAAAATCGGCATCAAAACTTAAACTGAGTTCAAACTCAACGGGTTGGGTGCTGTAGTTGGTAATCTTCAGGTTTTCAAACAGTCCACCCTGTAGTACAATATCGCGTTGAATGCCAATCGTTTCCGCCGGAATACGTCCCTCAACATAAGGATTCGCACAGAGAACCGAAAGGGCAAAACCTCGTCCGGCTGTACTGCTGAGTAAAATGGGTGAGAGTCCCTCAATCTGTAACTCTAGGCGACTGAGAAACCGAGTATCTTGACAAAATAACCCCAAGCTTTTATCGGATTCGTCATCAAGACATCCGGCAATATTGCCTAGGGGATCAGTAATCAAGAATAGGTCGTCATCTTTCATCGTAAGTGTCGATTGGAGTCGTTTTGTCGTCCTGCATTGCAACTCTGGAATCGGCACTTGTTCAGCCGGCGCAAAGGTTCTACCGTTGAGTTTTAGGATAGTTAGAGCTGTTGCTGTTTTGTCGTTCCGGGTATCTGTATCAGACATAATTGAAAACCTAAATATAAAACATCAAACGTCAAACATCACCCATCCGTATTCGTATTGTTAGGAGTTCGTAGGGGTTCGTAGGGGCGAAGCATTCGCGCCCAAATTTTTCGGTTGTACCGTTTAATTATCATCGCGAATGCGAGAGTCCAGTCAACGGGCAAATATGACGCTAAATCATAGATTTTGGTGTGGGCTGATTAGGTGATGGGCGGGTTTAGTCAAATTTCGGAAAAGTGCCAAACAGTTATCTGTAAAACCCGCCCCTACAGATTGTTTCCTTCTGCGACATCCGTCCACATCCGAGGCGACAATGGGTATCTTATACGCCAGTGCCGCGATCGCAGCTGATCCAAACGGCTCATATCGACTGGGAATAATGCAGACATCGGCGGCGGTGTAGTAGAGCCAGGGGTTGTCTATGAACGGTTTTGTTCATGATTCACCTCATTCAATTTTATCTCTGATATCTTCTGTCGGGTGCAGAAGGTTTAACGTATGTCTTGAAACCTTCTGCCATCTGCCATCTGCCTTCTATAAACTTAGCTAGCTAGAAGCGTGGGGACGTGCAGATGACCATTGTGAGCAAACCGTTCGGCTAGAATTTGGTTGTAGACGGCTTCGTATCCATCAACCATGCGTTTCACTGCAAAGTTGGTTTCAACATGTTCCCGACAGGCTTGTCGATTCAGTTGAGGTATTTTCACGATCGCATCCACGCATTCATCGACTGTATCGCAGAGGAACCCTGTCTTGCCATGAACGATAATTTCTGGGGCTGAACCTAATGCCATGGCAATCACCGGAGTGCCAGATGCCATAGATTCAATCATCACCAGTCCAAAGGGTTCGCGCCAGGTAATCGGGAATAGCGTCGCCACCGCACCTCCCATCAATTCATTTTTCTTTTCGTGATTGGCTTCACCCAAAAACTCAATTTGTTTACCATCAATTAAAGGTTCCACTTCCGCCTCAAAAAAGGCTCGATCTTTGGGATCAACCTTACCCGCTATTTTCAAATGCCATCCGGAACGCTTGGCAATTTCAATCGCTAACCTGGGTCCTTTTTCCGGGGATATGCGCCCAACAAACGCCAGATAGGGTGGCTGTTTGGGCTGAGAGTAAAACGTAAACCGTTCGGGTGCGATCGCGTTATAAACCGTTGCCACATAATTCAGTCCCAACTCAGGGCGCTGCTGGGAATTGGAAATACTGACAAAATGTTGTTGACGATGCTTGGTAAAAATCTGCTCAACTAATGGCGAAAATGTACCATGAATTGTATGCACAACTGGCGTTTTTGTCAAGTTCGTGTATGGAAGCGCCGGGTAATCTACATGAGAATGAATCACATCAAATTCATTAGCTCGTTCAAAAACTTTGCTCAACTGCATCTGCTCATAAATGGCGTATTCTTGATGCGTTACGTCGAGAGAACGCAAGGCTTTTTTACATCCTGATGCCAACTTTGCCAGTGTCTCTGAATCACCGGATGCAAACAATGTTACCTCATGACCCCGACGGATGAGTTCATCAGTGAGTAAACTCACCACTAATTCTGTACCACCATAAGCTGGGGGAGGTACACGTTCCCACAACGGTGCAATTTGAGCAATCCGCATTTTGAAAATTTCCATTAAATTCCCATTTAAAGTGAGATGGAATGAAGAAACGTTAGTAATTTGGGGTTAATTAACGTGGCGCTGGTCACTTCAACAAGGGTGTTCTTCGGATTCGCGACCTTGTTTGTTAAGGTGTATGGATCAAATTATACCAAATTTTAAAGGGGAGCTAGTTTTGCCAATTCGTGAACTCTACCCCTGACAGGTAGGGAAAACCGTATAGTGACTTTGTTCCTCGTTCATCTGAGGTTTGAATCAGGGCGGGTTTCGTTGGTCACTTATCACTATCCCCATTCATTAAATCCCTAAACCCGCCCCTACAATTGAATGATTATTGGAATGATGATTGGAGGAGAGCGATCGCACCTTACTTTTCCCCGATCCGGCGTTATTTATTTCTCCCTCGCGTCAGAAAAGCTTAAATACTACAACTATATTGCATAACCTAATTTTCTAGACGCATTCCGGGGTATATTTGACAAAAAAGCCAGTTTATGCATCTACTGTCTGCTTCAAAACAGACAACAGGTGGAATCGGGATACAATGATCCACCTGTGAGAGGAAGTGCGATCGCAGGTTCATGACCCCAACAACCCCACTTAAAATTGAGCCAACTGCTTGAAAATCCTCAGCACCGTATATAAATCATTACCCGGATTCAGCACGACGCTAATAGCATGGGCTCTCGCATTCGCGATGAACATTTAATCGTACAACCAATCCATCTGGGCGCGAATGCGAGAGCCCCTACCGCCCCTACGGGGTCTACCGTCCCTACGAATGACCAATGACCAATGGGTTTTATCGCGTCCCACTCAATTTCCGCCCTAACCGATGGAATCCCCCCATAGCTCCCACTAACTCCGGATACACCGGCACCAATGGGGACTTCTCTCGACTAAACCGCACCGCCAATGTGCGAATCAAGGTCAAGATTTCCGGGCGTTCAATCTCCGCGATCGGGAATTGCAATAACGCCTCCAATGTCTGCGGTGTACCAATCCGACTTAATGCCATTGCCCCTTGCTCCCGGACAAACCAATCATGATCCTTGAGCAAGGGCATTAATGCCTGCAACGCGGGTGCAGTACCAATACGTCCCAAGGCTGTCGCCGTTGCGCCTCGGATATCGCCATCGCTATCCTTTAATAAAGGAATTAACGCCTGTAGCGCCGTTGGAGTTCCAATTCTGCCCAATGACTCAATCCCCTGTTTTCGCACCCGTTTATCCTGATCTTCCAACACTGGGATTAACGCCGTCATGGCGGGAGTTGTCCCCATCCGCCCTAACGCCGCCGCTGCTTCCTGGCGCACCACCGGATCAGTATCTTCTAACGCCGGAATTAACACCTCCAACGTCTGGGGATTTCCCGATCGCGCCAAAGCCTCAGCCGCTTCTTCCCGTACCACCGGATCAGCATCTTGCAGCGCTGGAATTAACGCATCCATTGTTTCCCTTGTCGCAATTTTCCCCAATACCATCGCCGCTTCTTGGCGAATCTGATTCTGGGGATGATTCAAAGCCTGGATTAACGCCTGCACTACTGTAGGATTTTCCAGATGAATCGCGCCACTGGCTTGCCAACGGACAAAGCTATCCGGGTGATTGAGCACCTTAACCAATTCCTGCAAGGCTTCTGGTGTGCCAATCTGCGCCAATGCCATCGCCGCTTCCCCCCGCACATAACTATCCTGATCATGGAGGGCAACAATTAACGCCTGTATCGCCGCCGATGTACCAATCCGCCCCATCGCCGCCGCTGCTTCCCCGCGAACCACGGTATCCTCATCCCGCAGGGCGGGGATTAAAGCTTTCACGGTTTCGGCATCGCCAATATAACCCAAGGCGGTAGCGGCTTCCCCACGCACATACCAAGGTCCGTTATTCAGGGCTTTAATTAACGTGGCGACGGCTGGGGGACTGCCAATTTGACCCAAGGCGGCAATTAACGCGGCGACGAAATCCTTGCGGGTATAATAGTGTTTCTCATCCAATTCCTGCTGTAACTTTTGTGCCATCTGGGAATTGGTTTGCCCCAAGGCGACAACGGTGGAAGCAATGAAGCCAAGGAAGGGATAATGGTGCCACAGTTCATAAATGTGGTCAATCACTTCGGTGATTAAGGGATGAGACAATTGATCACATTCGGCGATCGCACGTCCAGTTAACAGTAATAGGGTGGAGAAGATATCATCTTTTTCCTGAACAATGCAGGAGAGTAAGGGAATTGGATCATCCATCAATCCCGCCAGGAGACTAATGCTTTGATGCCAATCATACTCCCACAAATGGGCTTTCACCAACGCCATACCCTGACTGGGATTCTCTTGAATCTGCCGTCGTAAATAACAGGCGGTTAAATAATCCTGAGTAATCCGGTGAATAAACACATAACGATCGCCTTCTTGGGTCAATCGGTGTATAATTCCCTGTTCTCCAGATAATTGTACCAGAAGTTGGGCGGGGGTTTGTTGGCTTAAGGGCTCTAACCCCTGATCCTGGGCGAGGGCGTTGGCGATTTCCTGTTTCAATTCCTGGGAATCAAACACATCTTGCCCTTTACAGGTCAACTGATAAGCCAAGTCTTCCAATAAGCGGATTTTCATCCCACTCTCTTGCGCCCGATGGTGCGTCCATTGACTCAGGAGATACTCGACGGTTTTGTGATAAATTTGACCACGACGGGCGGGTAATGTCAGGACTTGCTCATAATATAAGCTGCACAGTAAATATAGTAATCGGGGATTTTGTGCCAAGCCACGCAGTTGGGGATTTTGTCGCAGTTGTTCAATTAAGCTAGCCGCAGAAATCCCGTCCTTTTCTGAATCTGTGCCATGTTTAAACCAGGTATGAATAAACCGTTCAATCTGGGGTTGACTCAAGGGAATAATTTCGACTTCCTTTGCCCCATTAATAAACGCGCCGCCATAACCGACTATCCGCGAGGTACAAATAATCGGACAGGGATGGGTTTCCAGGAATTGGTTGAGTTTAGCGGCTAAAGCATTGCGATCGCGTTTGGGAACTTCATCTAAGGCATTGAACAACAACAGACATTTCCCCTGACGCAATTTCGCCTCTAACCAGGGTTGAATATCTACCCAGGTTGTGGGATAATCGCGTTGAACCAGGGATGCGATCGCCACGGTGATATCATCAGCGGTTTCATCCAAATCCACTAAGCGGATAAATAGGGGAAAAACCACATCCTCAACGGTAATTTTGGCATCCACCAATTTTTGCCGTTCACCTGCTGCTGTCAATGCGGCTTCCCGTCGCAGTAGCGCACTTTTACCCATTCCTGGATCAGCCAAAACCATCAGGCGCTGATAGTTTTTCTTTGCCTGTTCCCAGGGAACGCGATAACGTTTGGCTTCCACGTCGCGACTTTTTATGGCATAAGCGCGTTTAAGTTCAGCCTCTGATTCCGCGTATCCCCAGAAAGTTTCCACCTCATGGCGATAATTGCGTTCGCGGGTAACTTGAATGGGGATATAGAGGGATTTACGGGGAATCGGGTGTTGGGTGTGTAAAAGGGTTTTATATTTAAAATGGGATTCGATATCCTCGAGGAATCGGCAAACCGACTCAATATGTGGATCATGGTTCAGTGGGCGAGGATCTTCGGTGTGGGTATCTTGAGAACTTATCATATTCGTACCCCTGTTGATTAAAGCGGTTTTGTATCAAGCAGCAAAAGTTATAGCGCTGGCTTATGGATGGCACGCTTCGTGCCTACTACGAGCGAACGAACTTGGGTGAAGTCAGGGCTATGTACGGTGTCGGAGTTGCGATCGCGTTTATTCTGGATGGTCTTAACTCACGACTTAAAGCGGATCGCTATACTATGATCTTATAATTATATCCGTTATGATTCTAGGTTTTCATCCCTGAACCCAATTGTGTCATTCTGAATGGAGCGAAGCGGAATGAAGAATCTCTACAAACGTGCCGCTTGCCACAGATACTTCACCAAGCCTAGTCTACCTGCAAAGGCAGTGAATAGAAAAGCATAACATATTTTAAGCCAAATTGTGTTATTTTTAGGGGAGCGATCGCGCAACGAAGACTATGTGCCAATATGTCGCAAACACATAGCACTACGTCTCAAACCAATCCGCACTCAAATCACGCCATTGAGGATTTGCCGATTCAATCAAAGCAATCTTTTTAGCACGCAACCACCCTTTAATCTGTTTTTCACGGGCAATAGCTTCCCTAACATCTGAAGTTTCCTCATAATAAACGAGTCGATTAATATTATATTTTTGAGTAAATCCAGGAATCAGCTTTTGTTTATGTTCGTATACGCGACGATATAAATCATTTGTCACGCCAGTGTAAAGCGTTTTTGAACGATTCGTCATCATGTAGACATAATACGTATTCACTTTCTTGGTTGGATTAGCATAATTGGAGCATTTTTCGGAATATGAAACCTTGGTTTCTTCAGCTGAGTAATGAGATGCTTCGCTCCGGACTCCATAGATGCTTCGCTTCGCTCAGCATGACATTGTTATATCACTATATTAGTGTCATTCTGAATGGAGCGAAGCGGAATGAAGAATCTCTCGCCTATGTAGCACCTCCATCGGATAAAAGTTAATTGACGCTCCTCGCCTTAAAAGTGCGAGGATTCTTGGTTCTTAGACACACCTTACAATTATCTATCCTTGCGGCAATCCTTAAACCAAAAGCCCGTAGAAAACTACTAAGCGTCGAGTCTAAGTTAGATAACCCCAGAGGGAGCCTGCTCCCCAAGCGTTTAGGCTTTCTCTATCGAGTTTAACCCGCCTCTTCTAAATCGATAAAAAAACCGTATCAAAAGATACAAAATAGAGTGAGACGATCGCATAAATCCATAGACTCCAGTGATAGAAGGACATGACATGTTCCCTACCGATGGTGATTCAACTTAAATGGATTGCCAGTGCTATATTATCCTAGTTATAATAAAATCACCTAAATCTTAAAAAAATGCCATGAATGATTTATTCAGAAATACTTTTATACAAGCATTAGGAGTGGCGGCATTAATTTATATTAGTTTTCAACTTCTGGATTGGGGTATAGAGGTAATCCTTCGTATTTTAAGAAGTTTCGATAATTGGTATAGAATCTATGGCTCGAAATGGGCTGAAGAAGTTGCCATTACCTTTGGTGTACTTTATCTGCTTTTCGCGGCTGTGATTAATAGTAGAAGTCGTTAACAGGGCAAAGGTTTAGAAATAGAAAAAATAGATTTTACGGTTAAAGACGTTTCGTGCATCGCGTCTGTAGGGGCGGGTTTAGAGAATTACGTTTCGCTATTGATGATAACGTCAATTCAAAACCCGCCCTGATCATCTGTCGCTTTTGAGTCTCCCCCTCACCCCATCTCCCTGCACTAATTATCCATCCGTCGCACAGCGAAACCCAGCCAAAATTTGACGCACACTGGGATAATACCAATTACGGAAACTACACCGCATCGCCCACGGACGAGTTGTCCAGCTACCGCCGCGCAAAACCCGATGTTTGCCATCAAAATAGGCTTGAGAATAGCCGCGATAGGGATAACTAACAAATCCTTTGTATCCATCAAACCAACTCGCTGTCCATTCCCAAACATTCCCCAGCATGTCATAGCAACCTGATGCACTTTGCCCTTGGGGATAGGCGTTGACGGGAGTGGTGTGTCCTACCGTATTATCGTAGTTACAAGCATAAGATGTGGGTTCCGTATCACCCCAGGGATAAATGCTCCGACAACCATTTTGTGAATCCCAACTCGCCGCTTTTTCCCATTCAGCTTCACTGGGTAATCGCTTGCCGACAAAATTAGCATAAGCCTCGGCTTCATACCAACTCACACCATAGACCGGATGATTATCCCAAAAAGGTTCATCAGACCAATAGAGGGGATAGGCGACAGGATTATCCTGCAACCACTTCCATCCTTCCACAGACCACCAATTATGATTTTGATATCCCCCCGCTTCAATAAAGGCGCGATACTGTTGACAGGTAACCGGGTAGCGATCAATCCAGTAGGTGTTTAAAAAGACGCGATCGCACGGACTTTCATTATCCATCGCATCAATCCCATCACTTCCCATTTCAAACTCACCCGCCGGAACTTCTATCATCTGTCCTTTATCTGGGGTCTTATCTCCTTTAGGCTCAAAGGGATTATTCAGGACTAATGACCCAGGCGTGCGCCCAGTTTGGTAAAGGGTATTATCATTAGCAGATAAGCGGTGTAATTGCAAGACAAAGGCAATAGTTTCAGCATGTTGACTCTCATGTTGAAGTAACCACCGCCATAAACGTTCTTGGTGATCCAGGGGCGCAATTTCTAGATAGTCAAAGACTTGAGTCCTCACAATATCCAGATAGTGTCGAATTTCTGCCAAGGAGGGTAAATTTTGGCGATCGCACTTGGGTAAACCATCCGCCGCAAAGAGCCGATGATACTCTGGAAACAGGGGTTTGTTGCCAGCATAGCGTTCTAGAATCCAAGAGGCTTCCGTAAAAGCAATGTGACCCAAATGCCAACCCACGGGACTAAATTCCGGATGAGCTTGTCGGTAAAATCTGGTCTCATCAATGCCTTCAACGAGAACTAAAGTACCCATGCGGCATTTTTCCATCGTTTGACGGATGCTTTTTCTGCAAACATGAATTGATGTAAACTTCACAATAGTCTCCCACTCCAACTCGACTAGTTTTGGCACAACTTTTCCTCCAGTTTCTGGCGAATCGGGTTCACAAGCAAGATAGTATGTAAACGCAACGACATAGAGCAAGTCAACTACCGCGCCTATGCTAAACATAGACGAGGTATCCAGCCGTACAAGATGGATGACAAAGAACAAATGACAAATGACAAATGACAATTTCCTTCCCGCCAAAACCCAGCAGCTTACTGAATCTACATCAATTGCCCTCGCCCGTGCGATCGCACGCCACGATCTTCTCACACCCCTTACCCCCCAACCCATTGCCACAACATACATCCAGCAGGGACAGGGGGAAACACCCATCCTGTTACTACATGGCTTTGATAGTTCCCTCTTAGAATTTCGCCGCCTGTTTCCCCTCTTAGCGGAACACCAGGAAACATGGGCGGTAGATTTATTAGGATTTGGCTTTACCGATCGGGTATCTGGGATTAAGTTTAGCGCCAGCGCCATTACCACTCATCTCTATTATTTCTGGAAAACCCTAATCCAAGTCCCCGTCATTCTGGTTGGGGCGTCAATGGGAGGGGCGGCGGCGATTGATTTCACCCTCACCTATCCCCAAGCATTGAAAAAGCTGGTATTGCTCGATAGTGCAGGTTTCACCAGTCCCCCACCCATTGGCAAGTTCCTGTTTCCACCCTTTGATAATTGGGCGGTTGAGTTTCTGCGGCGTCCCAAGGTGCGAGAAACTATTAGTAAAAACGCCTATTTTGATCCGACATTTGCTTCTGTCGATGCCTTACTGTGTGCGGCGCTGCATCTAGAAATGCCGGGATGGCAGCGGGCATTAATTTCATTTACCAAAAGTGGGGGATATCCACCTTTTGGTCAAAACCTTAGCCAAATTCAGCAGCCGACGTTGATTTTATGTGGAAAAGATGACCGGATTTTGGGAACCAAGTATGCCCACAAGTTTGAAGCAGTTATTCCTAATTCTCAACTAATCTGGATTGATGACTGTGGTCATGTGCCGCACCTAGAAAAGCCGGAAATAACGGCAGAATACATACAGCAGTTTAGTTAGGGAAGGGAACCGGGAATATTGTAGAGACGTTGCATGCAACGTCTCTACAATGTTATAACCATTGTTTAAATGGATGCCGAACCAAATTAGCATTATAATATTTAGCATCTCCCGTCACTTCTTGACCAATCCAATCGGGTAAATCTAACTCTTGATTTTCATCACTCAGTTCTACTTCGGCAAAAATCAATCCTTCATTTTCACCGATAAACTCATCCACTTCCCAGACCAAACCCTTAAACTCTATCCTATAGCGCGTTTTTTCAATCAAGGGGCGATCGCACAATGTCTCTAGCATCTCTTGAGCATCTGATCCGGGGATAGGATACTCATACTCGGCTCTAGAAAAACTCTCAGTTTTCCCTTTAATCGTCAGATAGCCCTGATCTCCGACTAAACGCACGCGAACCGTCGTCAGGTTTTGGGTAGCAATATAACCTTGACGATAGAGCATTCCTTGACCAAGGGTGCGCCATTGATCGCCTTTAACTAAAAATTTTCGTTCAATTTCGATTGCCATGGCTGCAATTAAAGTAAACTAAAACTAGTATGAAGTACCCAAAAATTTACCAAGCTGTCTACAATTCCTGTCGCCGAGTCATTGCCATTACAGCATTGACAGTAAGTTCAGGCAAATTACCCAAAGTGGGCAACCTGTCCGATCCTGAGCATACCATCGGCAGGTCATCCCCCTGCCAAACCCAAACCTGTTGACGGGTGGGGTCAATTAACCAGGCTAATTGTGTACCGTTGCTCAGACAATGGAGAATCTTCTTCTGTAAGTCTAGGGTACTTTGGTCAGGGGAGCGAATTTCAATCAGCCAGTCTGGTGTACCATCGAATGGTCCATCCTCCTCAGGAAGACGCGCGATCGCAATAATGGAAATATCCGGTACAGGTGAGTAGGGAGGCACTAAACAGCGTAATTCTTGCACCGCTTCAAACTCATCGGTATGACGGTTAATATAATTAACCAGATTACGTTGTAGACGCGAGTGAAACAGAGTCGGCATTGGCTTTTGAATAGCACACCCATTAATCAACTCCCATGCCGGAGAAGACTCAATATTGGGTTGAGACAGAAACTCAGCGAGTGGGGTAGTTATGAGTGGACTCATAGCAATGCGGTTCGGATCAACTCTAATTTAATTTTTTCTCCCCCTGCATCCCAACAAGGGCGGGTTTAGTTAAGTTATCTGTTTGTGCCGAAACGTTATGGGTAAAACCCGCCCCTACAGATTGGCTTCTCCTGCTCCCGGAGCACCTGTGCCCCTGTGCACCTCTTAACTACCAATACCCAAACGCACCGCCAACGCGGGCGTGAAGGGAATCAATGTTGCCACCATTAAAAACAGCGCCACCAAACCTAAAATTGCTCTCGTATCATCGGGTTCCGTAATTTCATTGAGACTAGGACGCTCCAAAGAACGTTGCAAAAACAAAATGATAATTGCCCAATACAAAATCAATGGATTAGCTGGATTCGCTAGCGCCACAATTCCCAAGATGATCAACGTAGCAATCGTCGTGCCGCGAGCCGTTTTGCGTCCGTAGATAGCTTGAACAACCCGCCCCCCATCTAACTGTCCGGCGGGCATTAAATTCAACGCGCTAATCACTAACCCCAACCAACCCGTAATCGTTAAGGGGTGAACATCAACAATCGGTGCTTGCATAGACGAACCCAAAATGATCCGGGCTAACCCACCAACTAAAACCGAACCTTGGAAAAATTGAGCCGGAACCTGAAAGGTACTGCCTTGATGAGACAAAACCAAGCCCAGCAGCAGCAGTAACACCGACGCAATACCACCCGCCCCAGGTCCAGCTAAAGAAATGTCAAACAAAGCTTTACGGTTAGGCACCAAGGATTCAAAGCGGGTAATCGCCCCAAAGGAACCGATTTGTAAACTGGGAATAAAAAAGGGGAAACTTAGGCGAACCTGATGACGCCGTGCTGCCCACCAATGACCGAGTTCATGAACTGCCAAAACTATGCAAATCCCCAAACCCAGAGGTAAGGTTTCCTTAAACCGTTCAGGCGTGGTAAACAAATCAAAATTGAGCAAAAATCCGGCAGCTTCTAAGCTAGTGGCGAGGGTAGACACCAGCAACACCCCTGCCAAAATTTTCTGTGGAATCGTTAGCGGTTGGGGATCGTTGCTACTGGGTAAAACAATCACCACCGGCTTCCCTTCAGGATCTTCGACTAAAAAGAGTCGGTAGCGATCGTCCAACCGTTGTTCTAAACTGGCAGATAAACGGGAATGCACCGCCTCTGGCTCACCGCCGCGCAGATTCCCCTTAAAGATCACCCCTTCCTGGTAGGGAATGGTTTCTGTGGCAAAGAATGTATCGATACCAAAAATTCCCTGGATAGTTTTGAGATCTTCTGGCGAAATGGGTGTAACATCAGTCCCTGCCGGACCACTACTGTCGGGTGATGGAGAGGTTTTTGCGGCACTGTCTCCTGGCGACGGCAAATTTTGGCTGTCGCTGGTATCTGATTTCTCATGGAGTAACTGGTTGGCACGCTTGTGCAAGATGGCATCTTCACCTTCCTCGCGCAAACGTTTGCCTAGGAAAATATAGATCCCGGTTGAAACCACCAATAAAAATAAGATACCAACAATATTCAGATAAATTCCGGCAGCCAATAGGACAAAAAATATCAGCCAAGGAACCGTCAACACCAGGGACTGCAACCAGGCGAGGATGCCAAGTTTGCCGTAAGATAGGGCACGCTTAAATCCCCAACCGATGACACCAAGTGCGACAAGGAGAAGTAAAACTGTTGCAGTCGTCTCTGATCCGTTGAACATGTTTAATGAAACTTGTAGCAGCTAGAGGCAATAGTTCTACTGTAACTGAGTCGGGAAGCTGCGGGAAGTCGCCCTTGATGAATCACTCACCACTGTTCTGATACGTGAGTAATGCTTGTCTAAGATTGCCTTGCTGTTGACTCAACAGGCGATCGCAGACTGTGGCATCCTCTCCTGTCCAGTGCATCAGTAGTGCCAGTTTAACCCGCCGCCCACTGCTCTCGAGTAAAAACCCGGCTTCGTCTCGGCTAAGGTCAGTCAGGTCTTGTAGAATTCTTAAAGCACGGTCATGGAGTTTTTTATTGGTGACCGCGACATCGACCATGCGATTGCCGTAGACTTTGCCCAGTTGCACCATCACACCCGTAGACAGGATATTCAATACCATTTTGGTCACAGTTCCGGCTTTTAAGCGCGTTGAACCGGCGAGGATTTCTGGCCCGACAAGTAAGCGAATATCTAAATCCACCTCATAACTAACTTGTTCGGCGGGGACACAGGCGAGCAAAATTGTCGTGGCGCCTCGCTGTCGTGAGGCTTGCAGCGCCCCGCGCACATAGGGTGTTGTCCCACCTGCGGTAATGCCAACTACGACATCGAGTTCCGTCACCTGACGATGCGCGATCGCTTCGCTGCCATCTTCTTGTTGATCTTCCAAGTTTTCCGAACTCCGGATTAACGCCCCTGCACCACCCGCGATAATCCCTTGCACCAGTTCGGGTGGGGTACAAAAGGTGGGAGGACATTCAGCCGCATCCAATACCCCTAAGCGTCCGCTGGTACCTGCACCGACATAAAACAGACGCCCCCCTTGTTTCAGGGCTTGCGCCGTGCGATCAATCGCTTGTGCCAGTTGAGTCCGAACGGCGGCGATCGCACGAATTGTTTTCTCATCCTCGCGATTAAACAAATCCACTAACTCTAGCGAGGTGAGTTGGTCTAGATTCTGACTCTGAGGGTTCACCTGTTCCGTTAGCAGATAACCCCGCTCCTCCAACTTTTTCATCGCTTATCTCGTGAGACTCTGGGTTCAGCGAAGCAACCCGGAGAGGAATAGAGGTCAAACCGTGTCGCAAGGGCGCGATAAGGTTTGACAATCCAGGTGAAGGCACGATGATTAACCCCGTGCTTCGCTGCAACAACTGGACTTTTCTGACAGTAAATTGCCCTAGTCTTTTCCAATTAACGTCACTAACTGAAACTTGAGTTTTGGTGTCTCCAGAACACCAACCTATATAAATCTTTCCCGCTTTTTCGGCTACAACCTTGTCTCCTTTTCTGAAGTTATGACGAGTAACTGTACCGCCATACTTGCGTCGCCTGCCACCCTTAGATGGAACACAAAGATGTAATTGTCTGCGACTAACGGGCGGTCTACGGACTACCGCAAACGACGCTGGTGTAATCTGAACACCACCTTCCCAGTTACCATGCTTGGCTTTACTGGAATGCCATTCCCGCCATTGAACAAACTCAAACGTGGCTAAGGTCACTCCATCGACGGCGTGTGTCACTGGTGTAGAGCAAGCTTTGTTTTTCTTGTCTTTGGCTAATCCCAACCACTGTCTAAGCTGCGTCGTTCCGTTACCGTCTCTTTGCCATCCCTGATGAGTTTTAACTGGAGCTAACTTAGATAGCCAAGTTAGCATCTGTCGTTGCCCTACCATTACCGGAGAGAAGCCGACACCAGAACGAGCAGACTTGCGACCACTGGTTTTGTCCACATCAGCCATGACTAACTCATAGTGAATGGCGCTAACAGGGAACAACTTAAACAGCTCTTTAACCACCCGCAACTCTAACTGTTTATTAGCTCGAATCGAGGGAGGTAGTTTAGCTTGTCTACGATTCTCAAACCGCTTTTGACGATGACACCGCTCAGAGTAGGGTAACTTTCGGTTAATTCGTCTTCCCCGTCTTGCTCGACGTATGACTCGCCGTAATTCCATCCGTTCTTTAACCGTTTTGAACGGTAGAACTAGATGAGCCATCCAGAGGGTGGCAAGCTTTGATTGAACGGCGGCGCCTGAGTAGCATTTGCCTGGGTCTATTCCTATGGCTATCGGCTGAGTGTTCTCCCCTGTTTCAAAGGTTAACTGAATGGCAAAACATTCTAAATCGTTATGCACAACTTTAGCTTTACCTTATTTTAACCAACGTCTAGCACGACTAGCTTTGGTTGGCATCAAGGGTTTACCTGACTTTGATAGAACTGGTACTCGTAACATGGAGATAATCCTCACGAGTTAAGTTATCAGTTATCAGTTACCAGTTATCAGTTACCAGTTATCAGCCAATTACTGACCACTGATAACTGACCACTGACCACTGACCACTATGTCCCTTCCCGCATCTAAACCAAGATGTCCTGTACAGACGTAGCATGCTACGTCTCTACTAGCGACTTGACAAAAAGCCTTAAAGATAACTTGGACTAGGGAAGTATCCAAGAGTTTGTACCAGGTTTAGACTCTGTGCGGTATTCAACGGTTTAAAGGGTCCGTTTGTCCGGCAATCCCTAACCAAAGAGCGATAGCTAGGTTAGGGTTGTTGAATTACTTCACTATAATTGCGCTTACAACAATCCCTCTAGCTGACGGCGAATTCGATCCAGATCCGAGATCTCTGGCTCTTGAGTTGGCGCAGCATCGGCTTGCCAGTCCGTTTTTTCCACATTTTTTTCCGGCGGTAATGCCAACATCCCGCTTTCAACTAGCTGGCAATCATAACCGGCACTTTGGCAGAATTCTTCAATTTCCTCAACCTCCAGCGCTTCCACAGAGGAGCTAGGGAAATCCTGGGCTTCTAGCATCCCGCCAAAACGGATCGCGTCGTCCTCTGACTCAAACATCAACACCACATTGCGATCGCCGATTTGCAGGGTGTGAATCCCCTCGTTTTCTGTACGAGCATTGAATAAGAGAACATAGACTTGTTTTGGTGCAATCATAACCTGTTCAGATGGGAGTGATCGACAGACAAAAAAATCGTCTTTACCCAGAATATCGGTTTAATACCCAATCTGCTTTTATTGCCCCCAATACTTCCTTTAAACCTTCTGCCTTGGAGCCTTCTCTTCTGCCTTGTCCTTAAAGCAATTCTCCTATGGGGGAAGCCCTGGCTCTTCAGAGCAGGGAGGAACACCAGCCACTCGACCATAACGAGCGATAAATCTCTGGTTTGGGTTCTGTTGATGGCACAACCACGCCCACATCTGATCGCCGCAGCAGAAGTGCCACCACTCCCCCGGATGGCGCTGAAATCCTGCCTTTTGCATGATATCCCGTAACAGTTGCCGATGGGCATGATAGGGGAGTTGCCACTGTTGGGCGTAGTAATCTGGATGAGATCGGGGTGAGAGTTCGTCAATCTCCGAACCCATGTCAATCGTCTCACCCTTGTGATTAACCAGAGTAATATCCACGGCTGCACCGGTACTATGAGGCGGTGGGGTTAAGGGGTCAGGACTCGGTAATGCCCAAATCTGATAAACTTGCTGCCAGATGATCTGGCGTTGTGTTTCCGATAGAGTCGCTGGGTTTAGGTTTTGCGATCGCACGACTTCAGCGAAAGTATGGTTGACCATAAATTGCTGAACCGCTACCGGACGATAGGCATCAAAAATCAGGATACGCCAACCAGGACATCGCTGTTGGAGGTCATTTTGAGCTGCAATTAATGCCTCCAAAACCGTCTGGCGCAAATGATAGGGAGACGTCTTCCCATAAGGAGCGCCCAGTTTTTCATAAGGATGAGGGGATTCCACCGCGAACTGCTCTAAGGGTATGGGAACGAGGGGTTCTCCACAGTCTCGAATCAGAATCTGGTAATAGGGTTTCATCATGATTTGTCTTTGGTCATTAGTCCTTTATTTTCTAGCACCGCCATCAGACTAATAACTCAAGACAGGTACAAAAAATCCCCTGACCGTCAGAACAAGCGTTCAGGGGCTAAAGAATACAGTGTTTCCTTTTAGAACATATCCAAATCAAAGAGCGAAATAATCAGTATATTGCCGGAAATTTGGCAGTTAGTTCCTTTGTATCACCGTAGAATCACGGAGAAGTTCGTGTAGTTTTGTAAATAAATGTTAAATTTATTAAAAAATGCGGGCTGTCAGAGTATGATCAGCTCAGCTATGGTTAACTAAAATCAAGTTTGAGAAAGGATAAAGAAAAAGGACTTACGCTGAGACACGGAGATACTGCTTAGATAACTCAATGGCGTAAGCCCTTAATAAGTCGTATGTGCTTAACTACTATTGTGTATTTCTACTTAGGTAATTTCCTCCGCAATAGTTATGATTCTTAATACGCGATTTAGCGGATTTATCTCTCTCGACAAGAAGCGTCAAAACTCTCACACTAGGTCAGGGCGGGTTTAGTTAAGTTTAACCGACAGTGCCAAAACGTTATCTGTAAGACCCGCCCCTACAGATCGGCTGTTCCCTCTGCTACTTCTCTATCTGCACAGCTACTTACCGCTTCCCGTCTCCGCTCTTATGGTTGCAAGTCGCTTCCGGAATCGGATCGTAACCCCCTGGATGAAATGGATGACAGCGTAAGATGCGCCGCAGTGCGAGGATACTCCCACGCCACACTCCAAAGCGTTCAATGGCTTGTAGGGCATAGGTTGAACAGGTTGGGTGAAATCGACAGGTTGGCCCAAAGATAGGGGAAATAAAGGTTCTATAGCCTTGAATTAGCCAAATTAATAAAATTTTCATCATTACAACTTGATACTATGATAATGTATTGCCTAAATCTTCACAACCCGCCATTCATCCCGTCGCGCTCAAGGGAGGGTCTTCTGGCGGATCGCTCAGATAAGGCACTCCTGTGTTATTCGTGTTAACTCTTGCTTGACTCATTACCTTTGTTTGAATCAATTCCCGCGTTATGGCTCCAGATTAGTATTGTGGCACTGGGGCTAGGTGTGATTGTGCTATCCGCTGAGACACTCCATCGTCACACTTCGACGAGTTCAGAATTAGCACGCAAAGTGGTTCACATCGGTACAGGCAATGTGATTTTAGTGGCTTGGTGGTTACAAATTCCCGCCTGGGTTGGTATAGCCGCATCCATCATCGCTAGCGCGATCGCACTGTTGTCGTATTATGTGCCATTTCTGCCCGGTATCAACAGTGTAGGACGTAGAAGTTTTGGCACTTTCTTCTATGCTGTGAGTATTGGTATCCTCATCGCCTGGTTTTGGTCGCCCCATCAATTCCACTATGCTGCCATTGGAATTTTAGTCATGACCTGGGGAGATGGACTAGCGGGACTGATTGGTCAGCGATTTGGGCAGCATAAGTACCAAATCTGGGGGATGACAAAAAGCTGGGAAGGTTCTGTGACGATGACTCTGATCAGCTATGGAGTCAGTTGGTTAATTCTATTTGGCGTCCAGGGTAATGTTTGGCAAACCTGGTTAGTGCCTATAGCTGTCGCGTTAGGGGCTACCGCTTGGGAAATGTTCTCGAAGTGGGGCTTGGATAATCTTACCGTACCTGTAGCCAGTGCGGCTTTGGCGTTTTACCTTCATCAACTGTTTCCTCTAGTTTGAGTTTGATGATCATAATCTACACATTTTGTAATATATTGTTAATATAGTTAAAAAATCATCCTCAAGACAGATCACGTTTTACAACACTTTCTTGCCAAACGTAGATATAGCATGAACTTCTTCAATCCCACAGAGCCAATTATTCGGATCAAACAGCACGAACTCGACTACCAAGACCGTCAAGGATTGTTACGCCTGCATTGGCAACTCGGACACAAGACTCTGCTATCTGCCTTTTATACCCGTATCGACCAGGTATTCCTGTTCTGGGGTCTAATTTGTGCCCTGATTTTCATCACCGCCCAATTTTTGCCGATTAGCTGGAAACTCCAAGCCGGACTTTGGTCAGGACTCACCCTAATGGGCACCGCAGCTATGGTGGTACTCACTAACTTTTGGGTAAAAGTCGAACGCCTCAACTGGTTACTTTATTTTTGGGGAGTCCTTATGGTTGGTGGTGTCATTCTCACCGATTTGAGCATCTTCCTGGGTTGGGGAAATGTGTTGATTCGCCTTTGTCCTCTATGGTTGGGATTGTGTGCCGTGGGTTATTTAGGGACAGGAATAGGGATGCTATCCGCCTAACACTGGACAACCGTGGACAACACGATCATTCCATTGATGGATAGCCAGTCTCAGCAAACGCTACGTTATTGGGGTCATGGAATCTATGGGTGCTTGCCAGCTCATAGTTTAAAAGCCGTCTAGGTT
>NZ_JAVKEW010000120.1:0-34374 GCF_040226375.1 Coleofasciculus sp. G2-EDA-02
CTAGCACTAAAAATACTGTTGGGCGAACAGAAATTAACGCTCAGGGAGAGAAGAACCTCTGCTCAAAGTAAGGAAACTTAGTTTGGGTAAGTTCACTCATTGAACTGAGAATCCCTCGCTTTTAGCGATGGGAGCGTCAACTCTGATAGTTTTAGGCAAGGTAGCGGAATTTTGTTAAATCAAGACGGGACACCAATACCCCAAAGTAATGCAGCGGATCAAGATTCGGGGGTATTTTTTCCTCCTCTAAATCCTGTCTCAACGCCCTGTGCTGAAGCCAACAATCCCAATGGAGCCGTGGTTTTGGAGTTAGGCGATATTTCTAACACACCTCCAACTAATGTGGGATTAATGCGCTTTCAGGTCGAAATTAATTGAAAATGGGGAACCAATGTAACCTCAAAGGCGTAACAGTTAACTCAGTGGGCATAAAGCAAGAGGAGGCGATTGAAATCGCTGCTACACAAATAAAGTCCGCCTGCGCGGACTATACATAGTATGGACGAGGTATCCCGCCGCGAAAAATGGATGAAATGCAAACTGAAACGATTTCAGTTATTATTCCTGTTTTAAATGAAGCGAGTACGATTGGTTCGGTTTTAGAGAGGCTTATGGGTACTAATAATGTGGACGTTATTGTGGTGGATGGGGGGAGTCGCGATGAAACAGTCACCGTGGCGCGATCGCGAAATGTCCAGGTTATTTCTACCCCACCCGGTCGCGCCTGTCAAATGAATGCCGGTGCAGCGAGGGCGACGGGTGATATTCTCCTATTTCTCCACGCGGATACCCGTTTACCTGCCAATTTTGACTGTTTAGTTCGCCAAGCGCTGCAAGAACCCCAAACTATTGCGGGGGCGTTTGAATTACGCATTGATTCTCAACAGTTGGGTTTGCGCCTCATTGAACGACTGGTGAATTGGCGATCGCGTTTTTTTTCTATGCCTTATGGCGACCAAGCTATATTCTTAAAAGCGACCAGCTTTCATCATATAGGAGGTTTTCCTAATTTGCCAATTATGGAAGATTTTGAATTGATCCGCCGATTGAAACATCAGGGACGAATTGCCATTGTTCCAGCATTCGTTCTTACATCAGGACGACGGTGGGAACGGTTAGGAATCATCAAAACAACTTTAATTAACCAGCTTATTATTCTAGGATATTTTTTCGGAGTTTCTCCTGACAAACTGGCGCGATGGTATCGGGGAAAAGATTAAGGTCTTTGTGCTAATAAGTACCTGGACATAAATTCTGTCCGCTGTACTCAGAAATGATAACAAGCGTCAAATGTTTACTGCTCCCTAAGCTACACCCTGACCGACCATTGTCAACGGTTCAGGAACAGCCTGTGTCTCGATTTCTATTGCTATTTTATAATGAGTAAATATAGGAATTACAATTCCAGGTTCTTGCCAACCTGTCAAAGTTCCTGTATATACCTCTCCCTCTGGTGATAACAGCACTTCTCCGGCACTATTCAGTGGATTAAGACCATCACTGATCCCTAAATAGAACGTCTCGTTTTCAGCAAAATTGAACCCAACTTCTCCGATTCCTGCTGCTAGTCCTTTGCCCATTGCATCAAATAAAAATAAGGACAAAGATGATACAGATGATACAGATGATACAGATAATAAGGGATTTTGAACAACACGAAATTTTAAAAATGCTTGACGTTCAGATTCAAGTTGGTAGAGATCGATATCTGCCGGACTAAACAAACTGCCCTCAATTGTGTCAATCGTTGGCACTGAGATTGGACCTTGAGCGGATGAAATCAGTTGTCCTGTATCAACATCTTCAATAAAGGTTGATTCTGAGGCGGTGTTGTCTAATCCTCTGGGGAGAGTCTTCCCGCCCATCAACGTCGTTAATAATGATTTAAAATTTATCATCGGCTTTCTCGTATAAAAAACTTTGAGACGAATCAAGTCAACTCAATTCGTCTGTTTGCCTAACCTTAAAATTATTTTCTTATCCTTTCAATTGATTTTATTGATTCTTAATTAAATTTAATTTAACTTGGTATTTAATTCAATAATGTTTACATTCGGAGAAGTCTGAGCATCTATAATCTTACATTCTGCCCTGGAGCCCTGGAGCCTTGTCTCCACCGATAGTGTAAGTATTCCACCGGACATGATATGACGATTAAATCGGGCGAACGCCGTGCGCCCCTACAATTCTAAGGCTAACATTAAATCATCTTGCTCTGTTGATTCTTCGGGATAAATTTTTTCAGCAAAAGCTTGTTGATATTGATTTAAAATCTGCTCTAGCAAACCATCTAGATATTCTTGATTCATATTTCGCTTTTTTGTAATACAACAATGGCATCATGCTTAATTGTTCCCGCCCAATTCACATTTCTGGGTAAGTTTAACCGACGATTTTTTAGCAATAAATTAAATTGAAATAGTTTGACAAAGCCAATTTCTTCAGCTATTTCCGTTAAAAGTTTAGCTACTGGAATCTCAACGCCACAAATTTTACTAATATCGCCAATGGCAAAGCAATAATAGCCACCTAAATTAAGATGATTGAAGCAGCTTAAAAGATGCGACTTCATGTCCATAAAGTATTTATAAACAACTCTTGATCGAAGCTTATTTTGTCCTTTACTCGCTTGATATTTCGTACCGTAGTAAATGTCATTAATTAAATCATCTAGATAGTAATTTCCGGTTTTCCCCAATTGGCAATGCTCTTTTATGGGAATTCTTTCAGTTCCAATTTCTTGAGTATATAAATCAAGTCTTTCGCGATCATTACTCACTAAGCCCAACCAATGTAACTCAAACTTAGACGCCCAAACGTAATCAATTGCATTAATATAAGGCGGCGAAGTAATAACTGCATCACAATGCCAATCACCTGTAATATTAATAGCTGTTTTTGAATTCAATTCAATGGCATTTTTAAACGAGTTATTCAAGACAAACTGCCATTCCCCAATTGCCTCTAACGCTTTATCAAGATAGTCTTTAAAATACCGATAAACATCTTCGCGAGAACGCTGGGGAATTTCTTTAACATTCGCTCGTTTGGCGGCGAGAATCATGCCATCATTCATATCAGATGTTTTGCGGACTGTTGAAGCAAAAATCAGCCAAAATAAAGGTCGTATCGCTTCCGGAACTTGAAAAATTTGCGCTCGGAGACTTTCTAATCCAGCTTGGACAGGTTTTTGAAACCAAAAATCTTTATTGGCAAAATTAACAGTTTCTAATGGATATTTTATCCCATAAGCATTTTGCAGGATTTGCTCGGCATAGTCTAGAATTTCTGTTATATCATAGATATGGGTTTTAACGCGACAGATTAGGCGACTTAGAGGATGATAATCAAGCCAATAAACTGATGCACCTTGTAATAAAGTTTCAATAATTGTTGTTCCTGAACCCGCAAAAGGTTCTAAAATTTTACATTGTTCTGTACCATACTTACTTAAAAACCAATGCGGGATTTCCGGAATTGATTTGGCAGGCTGAAAACCAACAGAATGGATTTTGAGAGGTTGTTTTCGTTGTAGCGAAATCAGGGCATCTTGAGGTATATCGATAGGAATTTCGCCTTCAAGGTGTAAGTAGGAGGGTTGGGGTATAGTATTGTCGGTTTCAAATAGTGAAAGTTGTTTCATACTAAATCCAGGTTAACTACCCTTATCAATGGATAATTAATAATTGATAATTGATAATTGATTAATTGGTCTAAGACATCTTCGTTTACGAAGAAATTAAAAAATATTTTCCTTAAATTCAATCGTCTTCTTTTAAGGAGAGGTCATTATCCATTGTTCATTATCCATTGTCAATTTGTGAATTTGATAAGCTGTTCGTCATTTAAACCTTATTATTAATAATTACGAAATCTTTGTAGTGCGACCAATTTTCTCGCTACCCATACTTTAAATGCGTGACAGCTTATCACTTTTGTAGGTCGGGTTTCCGAACTTAAGCGGAATTTTATCAAAGAGTAATCCAACGCAGGCGGGTTAACCTGTTGGGTTTCGCTTACGCTCTACCCAACCTACTGGAACTACTGGAACTTTTACTTTATCCTAGAGGAACTACATACACCCAATCTTGATAACTTGAATCGCGATTTTCCGTAATTGCCGTAATTTTGTCTCTCAGTTTATCTGTGATGGGTCGGGTTTTAGGCAACTCATAATTCTCAATCCGTTTAATTGGAGTAATTTTAGCCGCCGTACCACTTAAAAATGCTTCATCGGCAATAAATAACTCCGATTTATCCACAGGGCGTTCGATTGTAGGGATACCTAAATCCTTTGCCAGTGTCAGGATACTATCTCTGGTGATTCCTTCTAAAATATCTTGGTCATATCCCGGCGTAATCAGTTGTCCATTTCGCACCATAAAGATATTCATCCCCGATGCTTCACAAATTTTTCCCTGAGCATTCATTAATAATGCTTCATCAAACCCAGATTCTACCGCTTCTGTTTTTGCCAGAGATGATGTGATATAAGCACCGCTAATTTTACCTCTCAGGGGTAAACTGTGATCGGCTTGACGATACCAGGAACTAATCCGACAGCTTACCCCTTCTGGGGATAAATAATCACCAAGTTCTAATCCATAGACAAAGAAGTCTTTTTCGATCTTATGCAGTCTGGGGGCAATTCCCAAATCGGATGTATAAATAAATGGTCGAATGTAAAACGAGGTTTTAACTTGATTTTTCTTGACGAATTCTACAATTATAGTTTTGATTTTATCTGCGGGTAAGTCGTAATGTAAATATTTTGCACTGTCACTTAATCGTTTACAATGGCGGTCTAAGCGAAACAGGAGAATTTGTTCGGGGTTTTGCGGATCAGGAATCCCGCGCAATCCGCCAAACGCGCCTGTGCCATAATGCAGCGCATGGGTAGCAATGGAAATCTTGGCATCATCGAAGGGAAGAAATTGATTTTTAAAGTAAGCGATTGGCAGAAATTTATGCATTTTTAAACTAGACAGTTAGGGCTATTGGAAGGTGTGATTATCGATTGTACTACAGCTCAGTGATTTTGCCAGGGATTAGAACATCGATTTAGGAACCCCGGTAGAGACGTAGCATGCTACGTCTCTACACCCTTCCCTGTCTCCCCATACCTAATCAATCCCCCTTGGTGTTTAACCACCCCGCTAAATTCTGTTTTTGAGTCGCTGAGGGATTTTCAATCTGTACAACCTGGTAACGGGTGGGTTGGGATTTGCCTAAGGTAACGGGTAAGGCACAAAGTTCGTCTTGGTGGAACAGGGTTAACTGAATCGTGTCACCGGGATGATAATCTTTTAGGCGATCGCATAATTGATCGGCACTGACTCGCCAACCGTCTATTGCTAGTAACTGATCCCCAGCATCTACCCCAGCTATTCCCGCAGGAGAGGTGGCGTTGACAAATTTGACCACCTCTTGCCCATTTTCGGTCTTGACAATTAACCCCAAATAGGGTATTGAGTCCTCGTCTTCCACCACCATGATTTTTAAGCCAAAGGGTTCGAGATATTCATCAAAGGGCAATTCTTCTGTCCCTTCAATGTAGCGATGGAAGAAATCACCCAAATCGGTATCAGCGACAGACTCCAACACTTCTCGCAGTTGTTGGGGAGTAAAGCCAACTTCCTTGACGCCAAACTCTTGCCACATCCGCCGCATCACATCATCAAGGGAGCGCTGATTGCCATGACGCGATCGCACCAACAAATCCAGTAAGAAGGATACCATTTCTCCTTTGAGATAATAGGAAATCTGACTATTATCACTATTGGCATCCCGGCGATATAACTTAATCCAAGCATCAAAACTGGACTCACTCAGCGGTTGCACCAAACGCCCTGGGATCAGTTGCATCCGGGTAATTTCTTTACTCAACCCCTCTAAAAAAGTCTTGCTATCGTAAATCTTTGCCCGTAAGGGGAGGACTAAATCATAATAACTGGTTGTCCCTTCACAAAACCACAGGGATGTGGTATAGCTTTCTTGTTCATAGTTAAACCGTTCCAATACTTTGGGGCGAATCCGCTTAACATTCCACAGGTGAAAGAACTCATGGGCGACTAATTGCATGAAACGATTGTATTTATCTTTCGCCCGGAAACTGAAACGGGGGTAATTTAAGGAACAAGAGGTTTTATGTTCTAAACCACCAAAGCCTGTAGACGATAAATGCAGTAAAAATAAATATCGTTCGTAGGGTAATCCCCCATATAACTCGGCTTCTGTCTCGATAATTTTTGTCGTATCCGCAATAATCCGTTGGGGATCAGCATTTCCCTGTCCCCAAATTGCCAGTTGATGGGGTTTACCTAGAACCTCAAAGTCGTAAACCTGCTGTGTGCCTATTTCAAAGGGACTATCGACTAAGGTGTCAAAATCACTTGCCTCAAAGGTATTCTCAGCACCATCGACGGCGGGTAAGGGTGTTGTCGTCTGCCAATCCGATTTAGGGGGTACAATTGTCACCTGAATCGGCTGTTGCTCAAAACCAGGGACAAACAGGAATAATGCAGCCCCATTAAAATAGCCGTGGGTTGCATCTAGGTGATTGGTGCGTACTGATAATTCATTGGCAAAGACGCGGTAGCGGACAACGATGTTTGAAGCGTCTGTAGTTTGAACCTGCCAGTGATTTTTACTCTGTTTATCCCAGGGTAAGGGTTGGTTCTCTTGGACAGATTCAACCCGGAAATCCTGTAGGTGTTTGGCATATTCCCGTACTAGATAAGACCCTGGAGTCCAAACGGGCATTTTTAAATTTAGCACTGATTCAGACCAACCGTTCACCTGTAGTGTCACCTCAAACAGATGAGATTGAGGTTGAGGCATCGCAACGTGATAATGGAAGGTGGGTTTAGTCATTCGTCCTTTGTCATTCGTCATTTGTCATTCGTCATTCGTCAGGGAATGGGGAACCGGGAATGGGGAAAAAGTTTTGACCCTTCACTTGGGAAAGAGGGAACCTGGCGGTAGAGGTGCGTAGGGGTGGGTTTCACTTATCCTTTTTTACCTCATCCAGATGTGGCTAAACCCGCCCCCATCTTCCCCATCTCCCCCATAGTTATCCTAAAGCCGTCCAGCTAGATGGGTTAGTTGTTTGAGATTAATCAGACAAAGTTTTTGGTCTTGGGATTCAACGTTAATCCAGCCTTTACTGTCTAGCTTTTTCATGATTTTGGCTGTATCTTCAACACTGATATCTGTAACATCAGCCAAGTCTTTATAGGGAATGTTATAGATTTCGGTTCCTTTTTCCCCCACTTGACCATAATTCTCTGCTAAGTTGACTAAAGTATTGGCTAACTTAATCGCCGGCGGTTGATGGCGTCGTTGAAAGCGGACATTAGTCTGACGTAGCCGTCTGACCATCAGTTGTAGCATCCTGTGGTGTAGCTGTGGATCTTTGAACAGAGTTTGAATGAAGCGCTGGGCAGAGACGCTGAGTAATTTGACCGATGAAAGGGCGACAACATCTGTAGAACGGGGAGATTCATCTAAGATTGCCATCTCGCCAAAAAAATCTCCCCGACCTAAAATGGCTAAAGTAACGGCGTTGTCCCCATATAGGCGTCGAACTTTGACCCAACCGGACATGATAAAGTAAACAGCATTACCCCAGGCATCTTCCATTAAGACGGCTCGCCCTGTGGGATACTCATGTTCGACTCCAACTGACAAAAGCCATTCTAATGTCTCAGGGTTTGCCGTATTAAATAGGGGGAAAAGCTCACTAAAAGCTTTGGTGTGCATGAAAGGTTTATTAAAGTTGGATCATCTAAGATTCCATTACACCACACCAGAACAACAGTCCCCAACTTCCTTGAGTTAGTCGTCTGTGAGCAGGGGTGTAGGAGTGCAAAGGGGCAGAGGGTGCCGGGGGGTCTGAAACTGTAATCTGATTTCTCCTCATATCTCCTCAAATATGGTCAAAATGCATAGCTATAGCCATCCTTACGGTGAATTGGTGTGCAGTAATCTAATCGGACTGATCTCCTTTTGTTGTCAATAACGAATTCGCCACGACCATCTGACATTGGGCAAACCCTGGCAGTGAAAGTCCCTTTGTACTTACCTTTTGGCACCACGGCACGTACAATGTCACCTGTACAGAATCCCCAAATGGGACGCAAAGGACGATGTTTAACTGGATAGCCAAATTTATCGGTTTGACAGCGTTGTCGCCCACCCGTCCCAGTTGCTTTGACTGTCAGGATCTGATGGGTCAGCACATTAAGTGCTTCTGTAATACCCACACAGGCAGCGTCTAGCCAGTGGCTCTTCGGTAATCCTAATCGAACTCGGTTGTATTTAGTTTGTCCACCTGTACCACTACTGATGGGTAAACCCATTTTTTTGAGGCGCTCAAACAGCGTCCATCGGGTAGAATTAACGGCGGCTGCGTCCCTTAGAGGTCGTTGAGATTGAGTCAATATCGCTTTTAATAAGTCTGGCTTTTTTGCCAAAAATTGTGCAATGGGCTTTGTCCCTTTTTTCGTATTGCATTTCTCACAAGCCAGACACAGATTAGAAATTCGGTTGCTACCTCCCTTGGATTTAGGGTGAATATGTTCAATCTGCAAGGGCAGGTTCTCTTTCTCACAATAAGCACATTTTCTGTCCCATTTTTCCAGGAGATACTCCCGAACTTCATAGCCGAAAAGAGTTCCCTGTTGGTATTCAACTCCTGAAATTTCGGCATTGTCCATTTTCTGAGTGTCAAACCGGACTAGCTCCTGTCTGATTTCACCAATCCGTGCAAATTTACACAAGCGTTTTACCCAAGTTTCGGTGGTTAAAACTCGATGCATCAAGCTTGGCGCTAACCATCCTTGGGGACGTTTTCGGTTAAGGAATCGTGGCTTGCGGTAACGAGTATTTCGGTGGCGGCGTCCCTTCCTGACGCGGAGGCGAGAGTCAAGAGCTAGCTTAATTTGAAGCGAACGATGCTCTAATTCCATTCCCCAAATGACCTCATCCCGGTCAGTTACAAGGGAAATGCCTGTAATTTTTGAACCGGGATCAATCTTGAGAGTAAGCGGATGAACCACCGGATTTTCAACAACTCGTTTAAGAATCAATGTAAACGGATAACGCCGAAATACTGCCGCTTTACCAACATCTAATAACTTCCTAGCTTGTGCCGGATGAATTGGATGCATCGGTGTTTTTTTTTCATCAATGAGAAAAACGTAATTTGACATCTTCTGTCAACCTTATTACTAAGTCAAGTTTGCCTCGACAATGTTAAACGGGCTTTTTCCTCTCTTCAGCACTACAGCTATAAACCTGTTCACTGATTGCTTAACTGAACTCGACAGAGCATGATACTGGCGTTCATATCAAGGTGTCGTGACCCGTCTAACGTAGACTACGGTGAGTCTCAGTCTGCACGTTCCGACTATGTACAGATATGCTTAGGTGTGCATAGTTCTGTATAGGTTTTTCGGAACGGTTAACCGTAAGTTAATTGACCAACAGTGTTTTTATTATCGCAGAGAAACGACGCGATCGCTCTTTTCTAAGTTCTCATAAATCCGCAATACTTCCTGTCTTGCCCAGCGATCAGCCGCTAGAATATCTTCTAGTCCAGGATCAGGGCAGTTGTCGTGGGCGTGGCGATCGCAGGTTTGCTCAATACACCGGGCAATGTCTAAATATTGGATTTTCTCGTCTAAAAACAGTGCCACGGCTTGCTCATTGGCGGCGTTTAATACAGCCGGCATTGAACCCCCAGCCCGCCCTGCGGCGTAGGCTAATTGCATACAGGGATATTTATCATGGTCTGGTTCTTTAAATGTCAATGTCCCCGCCTTGACTAAATCCAAGGGTTCCCAGTCTGTATAGATGCGATGGGGCCAGGATAAGGCATAGAGTAGGGGTAAGCGCATATCGGGCCACCCTAACTGGGCTAAGACGGAGGTATCTTGTAATTCGATTAAGGAGTGAATAATGCTCTGGGGATGGATGACAATATCGATATCGTCATAATCCATACCGAAGAGGAAGTGTGCCTCAATTACCTCTAGCCCCTTATTCATTAAGGTAGCGGAATCGACAGTAATTTTACGCCCCATCGACCAGTTGGGATGCTTAATCGCATCGGCGACGGTTACCTCCCCTAACCTGTCCACCGACCAATCCCGGAAAGCGCCCCCAGATGCGGTGAGGATAATCCGCCGTAATCCTGCCTCTGGGACACCCTGAAGGCATTGGAAGATGGCAGAATGTTCCGAGTCGGCGGGAAGTAGTTTAACGCCATGTTTTTCAATCAGGGGATTGACAACGGGTCCCCCTGCGATTAGGGTTTCCTTGTTGGCTAAGGCAATATCTTTTCCCGCTTCAATGGCGGCAATGGTGGGTAGCAATCCCGCACAGCCGACAATCCCAGTGACTACCGCTTCAGCATCACCATAACGGGCAACTTCTACCACACCCGCTTCTCCCGCCACCAGAATCGGTTGGGGATCAAGATCTGCGATCGCGGCTTTCAAATCAGGTAATTTTTCCGCATCACAAATTGCTACGATTTCCGGTCGAAACTGCCGAATCTGGGCAGCTAACAGTTCCACATTGCTGCGTGCTGCCAATCCCACCAACCGAAATTGGTCTGGATGGTGAGTCAGAATGTCTAGGGTTTGGGTGCCAATCGATCCAGTGGAGCCGAGGAGAGTAATTGATTTCACAACAGTTTCTTAAAAATTCGCCGATCTTTATTACTATAGGATTATTTTGCACATCGTTCATCAGATTTCAGCCTGGAACTCAAGTTCCGCGTCAAAGCTCGCGTCCCGTTAAAACGGGTTCACAAGTTTACCCAGTCAGTTGTAGGTTGGGTTTCGTCCCTCAACCCAACACTCTTTTTGCTTGAATATTTTGTGCTTTCACGCTTTATGCTCCCTGCGATCGCGTATGGCGAAGACAACGCAATGACAAGCTCAAGATATTACTCCCCTGTCTCTCTAGCAAACCAGCGCCGGATTAACTCCACGGCGATGGACAAGAATATGGTCTAATCTGGGTTTGTTGACACTCCCCGGTCTAAAGACGCGGGGATTCTTGGTTCTCCGATCCGCCGTTAGACGACAGGATTGCTCCAATCGCCCAAGAGGGCAGGTCTCCCCAAGCGTAGTTTCCGGCATGCCCTGCCGTACTCAATCCTTTTTGAAGGATGTTTAGACTGGCTGCGATATCCCTGTCTTCAATGTATCCACAGTTTCCACAAACATGGGTTCGTTGAGATAGAGATTTTTTGACTCGATAGTGACACTTTGGACAATCTTGAGAGGTGTAGTGCGGAGGAACTGCCACCGTCACCTTTGCGTATTTATGTCCGAAGTATTCTAGCCATTGCCGAAACGTAGACCAGCCAGCGTCAGAAATAGACTTAGACAAGTGACGATTTCTTACCAACCCTTTGACATTCAAGTCTTCGTATGCTACCAAATCGTTAGATTGGATAACGGAATATGCAACTCGCTTGCAGTATTCTTTTCGCTGCCTACTTACTCTTAAATGCTTCCGGGCATATCGTTTTCTTTCCTTATGATAATTTTTAGATTGTGGTTTTACTCCTTTTCGGTACTTCTTAGACTTCTTGCGATTAGCTCGATTGAGTTGCCTTTCCGATTTGCGGTAAAACTTTGGAGACTCCTCAGTGTTGCCATTAGAATCAGCTAGAAAGTATTTAATCCCTAGGTCTAACCCAATGGTTTTCCCAGTAGGCTTAGTTTCAACCCGCACATCAGCCTTAACCGCAAATTGTGCATAATAGCCATCGGCACGTCTAACCAACCTTACTCGCTTGATTTGGTCAATAGAGTAGAAGTTTAGGTCATAAGTGCCTTTCAGTTTTAGTCGCCCTATTACTTTTTTGCCGGTGAAAGTTATGGCTTTCCGATTCTCCGATAGCTTCCATCCTGATGTTTTGTACTCAACCGAACGGCTGTTTTTCTTGAACTTGGGAAAACCCTTTTTACCTTTAACCTTTTTTCGACAATTTTCGTAGAAGCGACTAATAGCACTCCAAGCACGATCAGCCGACGCTTGACGCGCTTGAGAATTGAGTTCCGCCGCAAAGCCAAACTCTTTCGCCAACACACGGCAATATTTGCTGAGGTCATACTTATCGATACCTTTGTTATCCATCCAGTACCGCAAGCATTTATTTCGGACAAACTGCGCTGTCCGAATTGCCTCATCAATAGCTGCGTATTGAGCAGGTTTAGCTTTGATTTTGAACTCAAAGACTATCATGGCCATCTTCTTGATTACGCTAGTTATTATAGCGTAAATTTTAGAATTGTACTAGACTCGCAACTTTAGTTGCGAAGAGCTAAACGCCTTGCTCGGTTTCATCCCTCGGATAAATCACGAGGGAGCCTGCACCATCGCTTATCATGTAATTTGTGAAAGAAATATGTTGAGGAGAGAAACTTGGAGCGGACATTTCTGATGATTAAGCCAGATGGCGTCCAGCGTAATCTGGTGGGTGAAATTATCCAACGGTTTGAGACTAAAGGCTTTACCCTGGTGGGACTTAAGCTGATGAGTGTTAGCCGCGAATTGGCAGAACAACATTATGCGGTTCACAAAGACAAGGGGTTTTTTGCTGGACTCATCGAATTCATTACCTCTGGTCCTGTTGTGGCAATGGTTTGGGAAGGCAATGGTATTATTGCCTCTGCCCGGAAAATCATTGGTGCAACCAATCCTCTCAACGCTGAACCTGGAACGATTCGTGGCGATTTTGGCGTCACCGTTGGTCGCAACCTCATCCACGGTTCGGATGCGTTAGAAACCGCCCAACAGGAAATTAAGCTCTGGTTTAAGGATGAGGAACTGGTAAGCTGGCAACCAACCATCAACCCTTGGATATACGAATAAGGATGCTAGTGACGCTACGGGCAAGAGTTGAACTAACACAGGAATACCCAAAGCGTTAATAGAACAAACACCCCAGACGCGGCTGATAGTCTGGGGATTTTCATGATTGACTCAAGCAACTAAAGTTGGACGCTGATGAATCCCAGGATTTGTCGCTTCTAACCGGGTAGCCAACGCAATCAGCGTGGCTTCGGCTGCGGGGCGCCCCACAAGCTGAACCCCCACAGGCAAACCCTTTGAGTCAAATCCGGTGGGAATTGCGATCGCGGGTAGTCCACTTGCATTAAACGGAGGACAGGGGGCAATCCAACGAATAATATTTTGCAACGTTTCCTCTGGACTTAAATCCGCCCACTCACCCACACGAATCGTTGGCTGCATATAAACCGGAAGCACTAGCACCTGAAACGTCTCAAAAAAACCGACAATCTGTCGCGATATAATCTGCATTTGGGCAACGGCTTGCAAATACTCCCCTGCCGAACCCGATTGGGCGGCAATCCACTGGTTCATCGGACTCAACGCCGCCACAGGAATCCCTGTAGCCGTTACCCCCGCTTGCCACACCTTTTGAAAAGGTTCTACTAAACCACTAAAATCTGGACAACCCGGTTCTACCTGATGTCCCATATCTTCCAATCGCCGCACCGTTTCATGCACCGCCTGCTGACAAACCTCTGCGGCATCCCCTAGAGGGGGTATCACTGTAGAAAATGCAATTCGCAACTGCCCTAGGGGTTGACGAGTGGCTTCTAGAAACGATACCTCCGGATCAGGTAACCAATAGGGATCACCCGGAATATAGCCCGACATCACATCCAGCAACGCCGCCGCATCTGCAACCGTGCGGGCTAAAGGACCATTAGTGGCAATTCCATTTTGGCGATCGCCTACAGGGGCAAAGGATACTCGACCCCGTGAGGGTTTAATCCCCACCACGCCGCAGCATGAGGCAGGTCCGCGAACAGAACCGCCCCCATCAGAACCCTGAGCGATCGCGCATAATCCAGCAGCAACCGCCGCCGCCGCCCCCCCACTTGATCCGCCTGGAGTGTACTCTAAATTCCAGGGATTACGGGCTGGGGGAAATCCTGGGGGTTCGGTATAGGGAAGAGAACCAACTTCTGAGGTGGCGGTTTTGCCTAAAATAATGAATCCGGCTTGTTTAATCCGGGTGACGACTCCATCATCGTAAGGTGCTATTTTATCTTTGAGAATTGGTGTGCCGTAGCTACAGGGCAACCCCTGCACAGCGGTGAGGTCTTTGATAGAAATGGGTACGCCAAAAAAGGGGGGCAGTTCAGCACTATCTCTTATCTGTGTCAACTGTTCAGTTTTGGCTTTGGCATCTGCTAGCGCCATCTCAGTGGCGACACTAAAATAACTGCCCAGTTGAGGATTAAACTGTTGAATGCGTGCTAAATAAAGTTCGACTAATTCTAAAGGGGATAGTTGACCTTGGCGAATTAATTGCGCTTGTTCTAAGGCGGATGTGAATGCTAAATCAGTGTTAGTCATTTTTCAGGGAAGAGGGAACAGGGAACAGGGGATAGAGAATTCTCATTCATAATTGATAATTCATACGTACTTTGTCATTCGTCATTTGTCGGGGCGGGTGTAGTGGCGTGGCATACCTAAAATGGTGGATTAGTATTGTAGGGGCGCACGGTGTGCGCCCAATTTCACCGTCAAATCTATTCCACAATTTTAGCTGTGTCAGTCCGCCATCGTGAGGAGAGCAAAGCGTAACGCACCATTTCAAACGATAATAGTGAAAAGAGCCCCTACACAACATTCACAATTACAATAATAGGCAATTGAGCCAATGACGCAGGGGTTTGGGTTGGTTGGGTTCTTGATAGTTATTGGGTAAGAGTTTGATCAGCGCCTCTTGTAAAGTCTCCATCGCCTTCTGGACTTCTCCAGGTTTGGGGCGTTGGGATTGGGGAAAGTGCAAAGGTTCGCCAAATCGAAGAGTTAATGGCTTGCGAAAATAAAGGTCATGGGTGCCAATCAACGCGACGGGTACAATGGGTACGCCAGCCCGCAAAGCGTACATCATACCGCCTCGCGCTAAGGGTAATTGCAATTCACCTTCAACCTCACCCAGTCTCCCCTCTGGAAAGATTAAAATGCCATCCCCACGGGCAAAAATTGCCTGCACCGCCCGTTCTATCTGTCGCATTGTACCCAATCCGGAGTTACTTGGCACATCCTCTTCAATCGCGGCGGCTAAGTCGGCTAAATCTTCACGCCCTGATTGGGCGGCTTCGATGACTGCTTTTTCTTCTTTCCAGCGCCGTTCTAGGGGAATTATACCCCCAGCCCAACCCAAAATCCGGCGTTTCCACCAATTGTTATAGAGAGTACGAGCATCAGCCGGAGTATAGTAGTAGGGATGTCCTGGAACTTCGGCGAGAATCAGTAATGGATCAATATGATTGAGATGGTTCGCGGCGAGTAGTGTGGGTTGAGTGGGGATATGTTCCGGATTTTCTATTCCCACGGGGAACAGAAGATGAATGAATGATCGCAGGATGAAACGCCTTACCCTTGGGCTGACTCGCTGATCCAAATTCCCTTTTGCGATCGCCTCAAGATTATTTCTAGCATTTTCGACAGCATAACGCACTCTGCGATCGCGGGCAGCACTCAATCCTTCCTTCACCCGTTGAATCATTGCAGGTGTCAGGGGTGGCGGTTGGGTTTGTTGGGTTTGCTGATTCTCTACAGGGGGACTCATAAGCAATTCGGGAAACAGGGGAAACCAAGGTAGCCAAGAGAGACTTCATCACTCATCTTTGATAACGTCTTTCCGGGATAGGAGATGCAATAGCCCAGTTTTTCCTTTGTCACCCTCTTCACTCCGTTGCTTCAGTTACACAATCCTGAACGGCTTGGATTCGCAGCGGTTCAAGTCACAACAGTAGCATAGACAGTTAAAAAACTGGCATACTATTACATACCCGTTTTCTAGGTCATTATAGGAGGTTCAGCTCCTACACCATCCCCAGTCAGCCCATCTAATGTAGTAGCCTGGCACACCTAAAATGGTGGATTAGTATTGTAGGGGCGCACGGTGTGCGCCCAATTTCACCGTCAAATCTATTCCACAATTTTAGATGTGTCAGTCCAGTAGTGGCGTGACACATCTAATTGGATGGATTAGAACTGTAGAGTAGCACGCCCCGTGCGCCCGATGTAACCGTAAAATCGATTCCACCATTTTAGCTGTGTCAATCCAGTCGCATGGGTTAGACAACAGCTACAAAAGAAGCAAAACATTGAGCAACGGTACATTAGACCAAAAAAATTAACGTTTTTCCCATGGGATCTATGAGCAAATACAGTCGATTTCTTGTTTCTCTTTTCGCCTTAATCATCGGGTTTTGGTGTCTTAACCTTCCCCACCCTTCCAGCCTAGCTACGGCGGCGCCCCTACCCCAATTCCTTCCCACTACTCAAGTAAGCCTAGCATCAGTCGATTCATCCCTGTTGGAAACATTACTCAAACGCTCTTATGTGAGAGCCATTGAAGATGCGAAAGTCGCGGATGAGTCAGAAATCTACACAACTCTCCAAGCTATTTCCGCCAATAATCCCAATTTAAAATGGAGAGATTACCAGGGGCAAAAACAAGTATTAATGGTTACCTGGACATCCTGGAATGGCTATGATACTCAAATTGGCTTACCCATGGAATTAAGCCGAGAAATTTGGGTAACGTCGGTTCCTGAACTGCAAACCTTTGCCCGAACATTAAACCTTGACTCAGAAAGCCTCGCCTTACGCCTAGAACAATACCTCGGTTTACCACCTCACAATGGCAAAACCAAATTTGTGGAAATGTGGGTGAATGTCTCTGATCTATTTCGTCCTTGTCCCGATGCAGAAATCAACGATACTCGCTGTGAGGTGAAATTCCCTGAGACTGTTGATCTGCAACATCAAGATTGGATCAATAATTTACAGTTAGCCTCTTATGAGACTAATGGTTATCCTTGGACACGATTAGGTTATAGCTATGATTGGGGAAGTCTTGAGGGTGAAATTGGTGCCAGTGAATTTGTCGTCAGAAAAGGCGCAAACGTTACTATTGAATCTGTGAAAAACACTGTAGACTACTGCAAAGCTTAGGGATACCTGGAAGTAACCTAAATTACCAGGGGAGCTTCTCAGTTGCCAAAAGAAGCTCCCCAAGCTTTTATTTGCATTAATTCTCTGGAGAATCCTCATCTGTAGGAGGTTTAATGTCAATATCAGGCGCTGTAATCGTCTTTTCTTCTTGGGTAACTTCAACTTCAGGAACAGTAATGGTTTTTTCCTGAGTTCCTACATCAACTTCCGGACCCTCAACTTCATATTCGGGCAACTTCCCCGGATCTACGTTAACATCAACCTCCGGGGCTTCCCCTGCTTGTTCTTTTTCCACGCGACAACCTGTTGAAGCAACAAGCAGTAAAGCCAGAGGAATTAATAGAAGGGGTCGTTTTAAAAAAGACATAACTTTTTTATAGAATACATTATCCCGTTACTAGGGTATTTACATGAGGTAATAACTCTTAGAACCGAGACGTCCTAATTATATGCAATATAGTCAAATTAAGCTTATATCTTTAGGATGAAATTATATGGAGTAGCTTAGTACGTATAACTTGTTACATCAGCCTCGTAGGGGCACCATCCTTGCGCCCAACGCCATCCTTGCGCCCAACGCCAGGCTTGCGCCCAAAGGCTTAGTCCGCTGTTCTGGCGGCAATATTAATGTGTGTCAGTCCACTACTCAGCCTCACACAAATCGATGCATAAACTCATAAGTCAAATCGACTCGTCCTTTACGTAACATCGCGGGGTCGAATCGTTCTGTGGTATTACAAGTCATTAATACCACTAATTTTTGCTGCGCTTTAATCCCGGTTTCATCAATCACACTTTGATATAACGTTCCATCCAGCAAACTGAGAATATGCTCCGTTTTATTATTCCATTGCGCCACTTCACTGGCTCGATTTTTAGCTAAGTTATCCGCTTCATTAATAATTAGGGCAACTCGTTCCAAATAACTCGGCGGCACAAAATTTTCTACCGCATCATGATCCAGAATGAAAATAGTATACCCCAACGGAACCAAAATTTCCTTTGCCACTGCTTGTGTCCATACCGTTTTCCCGGTTCCCGGTTCACCATGCACCACAATCGCTAATTGATTTTGATCCAGAATTGCCTGCTGAACTGCATCCGTAAAGCGTTGAATATCGCTGGGAAAATCTCTAATCTGAAACTGACTGTGAACCTGTCCCACTCGACTTTGATAGCCACTCAGCATCACAGCTACATTATACGTGGCTTTATTCACCAAAGGTCGAATATCATCAGCCATTAAACAGTAGCAGCGCCGTCCTTGACCCTGGTTATTAATTTGTAACCAAATTTCTGGATTAGACCAGTAGCCATAGACTGTGCCAAAAACCTCTAAACGTTCCCAGTTGACAAACTTTTCTATGGGATAATAAAAGCGGCGCTCCATGTAATCTTGAGTAATTAAATCGGGATTGCCCAGAATATTCAAAACTTTAAATAAGGTGACTTCTTGCAGTCGATTCAGGACATACTCAATGGGAATACTCTCGCGGGTGACTGTTTGGGTGACGGGCGTATTGACGAATATCGTTTCTCTCTGAGAATGATTGGGGGCTGGCGGGTCAGGAGTAATGTACTCCCAAAACTCATCCCACTCATAACGCATATTTTCGGAAAATAAGCTCAAAACATTGGCAAAAATATTATAGTGATTTCGCCCTAATGTATCAGCAATATCACTGGTAAAATCCAGGGTTTTTTGCAATAACTCCGATGTATCATTTTGAAGTAAATGTAAAATGAAATCCAAATCAAACTGCCGAGATAAAGGACGCCAACCCACTCCCAATAAACCCTTAGCTTGCCGATCGTTCTGATGAGAATTTTCTTTAGACCAAACCTTTTCTGAATTCATCACTATTTTTTCCTGCTGAGTTTGAGACTCCTGGCGGATTAGAGTTGCTGTAGATATTCAGGGGGAACAAAATCTACCAACCACACCCCATTGTGGGAACAGTAGAATGTATGACCTTTCTCGGACATCGCTTTAGCATCGATAGCCAAAACCACCGGACGACCATGACGCTGTCCTACTTTTTTTGCGGTTGCGATATCATGGGATAAGTGGACGTGATGCCGGGACATTTTACATAAGCCTTGACGCTGAATCGATTCAACAGTTTGGTGACCTGTCCCGTGGTAAAGTACTTCTGGTGGAATAGTTGGTTCTAACTGTAAATCAACTGAGATACTATGCCCTTGATTGGCGCGAATCCGTGTTTGTGTCCCATCGAAGGAAAAGCGTTGTTTATCATTTTGGGCAACGACTTCTTTAAGTTCATTGAGAGTAAGAGGAAAGGAATACTGTTTACAGGCGGATAGCAGTTGATCAACTTTGACCCAACCCCCTGGTTCTAAGGTTAACCCAATCCGTTCGGGTTGATGCCGCAGATGTTTGCTGAGATATTTGCTAATTTTAACCAGGCGGGTAGAGTTCATGGTTGATTGATTCAATAGCTTTTAATTATGGTTTAGCTAACCATAAATAATCGTTGGGTAACCTTGCCTTAGGTCTGAGTCGGATCAATGGGTTTATACTCAGGGGTGAGGATCATGTAGACTTGTATTATAGAATACTACAATTACTAAAAATTGTCTACCTGTAAACTATTCTGTCGCGATTGAATCAGTTCTCGCGCCGCGAACCCTACGGGTAACTCGTTGGGCATTGTCTGGGGTTGCACGGCTTTGCCAACAGGCTCATACTTTGGAGGATTCCTTGGTGAGACAGAATTAGGGACGAGAGATGCCTGTTTCTATAGCTGAGGGAGTGTAATTAACGCCACCTGCTAAGGGATGAGTTGCTAGGGATGTAAGATTCATACTTGGGATATAGATACTCCGCGATCGCACGATAGTCACGGTATTATGGTGTAAATATGTTTTTTTTCGGGTGAGTTGATACAATGAACCAGGCGTAGGAACAGAGGAATGGTTCTATGGAAAAGACATCAACCTCTAGCTATGGTGTAGTCTTGGTAACGGCAACGTCAAAAGAAGAAGCAGACGCGATCGCTTCATCCTTGGTGGAAGCGCGAATGGCAGCTTGTGTCAGTATTACGCCTGTACGATCGATTTATACCTGGGATGGAAAGGTGAATCGTGATCAAGAGTGGCAATTGGTGATTAAAACAGATTTATCTCAATTTGACCAGTTAGCTGCCAAAATTCAGGAGTTGCATAGTTACGACGTTCCCGAAATTATTGCCCTGCCGATTATTGCTGGATCTGAGGCTTATTTACAGTGGATTTCGGAAAATGTATCTGTGAAAAAATTGTGACCCTTTGCTTCGGAAATAGTGCCTAATTTGTAGGGGCTGGTTTTACAACTATCGTTTATTTTAGACCCAGATGTGACTAAACC
The DNA here is from genome assembly GCF_040226375.1 of Coleofasciculus sp. G2-EDA-02. Classification (NCBI taxonomy): domain Bacteria; kingdom Bacillati; phylum Cyanobacteriota; class Cyanophyceae; order Coleofasciculales; family Coleofasciculaceae; genus Coleofasciculus; species Coleofasciculus sp. G2-EDA-02. The sequence continues at coordinate 20,399 of NZ_JAVKEW010000120.1, forward strand.
CGCCCCTACCACTGGGCTAGTTTAGGGACTTTCGTTTTGCCATTGATGATAACGTTGAATCAAAACCCGCCCTGACTTTTAAATGTATGTATAGGGATGAGGGATAAATAATTTCTTTATCTCCTTTGTCCTCACATGTGAGATAATAATACTATTGAGGAAGTCGCCAATTTTTTCAAGTTGTACACCGTCACATTTCGCTCTGTTTAATGTCTACTTATGACCTCTCACAGCGTATCCAATCCTTCTGGAAATTTCTGGTCAAATTATTAACCAGTAATTGGCGTTCTCTGGTTCTATTATTTCTGGGTGTCTATGTCCCCGTGCAAATCTTCGGAGAATTAGCTGAGGAGATTTGGGAAAAGGAAGGGGGTTTTCCCTGGGATGTGCCAATTTTATTAGCGATTCATAGCACAACCTCACCCCAACTCGATGGGTTTGCGATAACCCTGACGAAGTTGGGCGCCTATTGGGGGGTATTTCCCTTTTCCGTGGTGATATTACTGATCTTGGCATTCCGACGCCATTGGCGATTCCTCACCTATGCGCTGATAACCTATTTAGGCAGTATTATTATTGTTCGTACCGCTAAGTTAATTCTCCAGCGAGTGCGTCCGAGTTTGTGGGAATCCCCTGCGCCAGAGCCTGATTTTGGGTTTCCCAGTGGACATGCGATGGGAAGCATGACTTTTGCGATTGTATTAATTATTTTGACATGGAATACCCGTTGGCGCTGGCTGACTGTGATTGGGGGTGTCGTGTTTGCGATCGCGATCGGTTGGACGCGGATGTATTTAGGAGTTCACTACCCTAGTGATATTATTGCAGGTTGGATGGCATCCATTGCTTGGGCGGTTGGCGTCTGTTTAGTGATTAGACCCCATCGGAGTCAACGACGACTGGAGAAAGAGGAAGAAGCAGCTACAGAAACGTCCTAACATAGGGGCTGCTGAATAAGTGTTGTGGGGGAAGCTGGGGGAGCATGTAGAGACGCGCCATGGCGCGTCTGGGAAGCTTCAGCTTAATCTACCGTAGTAGCATGGCACACCTAAAATGGTGGATTAGTATTGTAGGGGCGCACGGTGTGCGCCCAATTTCACCGTCAAATCTATTCCACAATTTTAGCCGTGCCGCGCCAGTGGAGGGCGACCCGAGTTTATTAAGTTTATTGGTGTTGTTTATTAGTGCAAGCGGGTCGCCCCTACAATGACAAATGACCAATAAATGACCATCAACCCGTATTCCGCATACCCGCAGCAATACCGTTAATTGTCAACAAAGCACCCCGCAGTAACTCACCTTTACTATACCGAGATTGAACAAACCCCGATGCCATCTGACTGCTATGCTGGCGCAACCGTTTCAGCAAAGAGACTTGCAAGAAACCCAGGGGAACAATCGTACCATTCCGCAATTGTACCGATCGCTGTAACTCTGGATCACCATCCAGTAACTGCTTGTGTCCGGTAATTAACGAGATTAACTCACGAGTCAGGTTAAATTCATCGGTAATTTGCTGGAATAACCGATCAAACCGTTCTCGATCATCGGGATGGGACAATTTCTCCACATAATGACCCGCAATTTGCAGATCCACTTTTGCCAACGTCATCTCTACCTTAGAAATAACCATCTTAAAAAAGGGCCACTTGAAGTAAAAATAACGCAACAGCTTCAAATTTTCTTCGGGTTCCTCATCCAAAAACCCTTTCAACGCCGCACCCACACCATACCAACTCGGTAATAAGAAACGACTTTGCGTCCAACTAAACACCCAAGGAATTGCCCGCAGACTGGTAAAATCTTTCTTACCACCGCGACGGGTGGGACGGGAACTGATTTGCAACTGACTAATTTCCTGAATTGGCGTCACTTCATTAAAGAAATCTAAGAAATCCGGCTGCTCATAGACAAACCCCCGATAATGTTGGCGCGATCGCATCGCCAATTCTTCCATGATTTCGTTCCACGGTTCCAGGTTATCAAAGCCGCTTCCCAGCAAACTCGCTTGAATCACCGCCGTGGTTACGGTTTCTAGGTGATAAAGTGCCAACTCCGGCAAAGAATACTTAGACGCGAGCACCTCACCCTGTTCCGTAATCTTAATCCGTCCCTGGATACTCCGCCCCGGCTGCGCCAGAATCGCCTCATAGGTTGGTCCACCGCCACGCCCCACGGAACCGCCGCGTCCGTGGAAAATACGTACAGCAATCCCATAGTCTTCGGCAATTTGCTGTAGGGCTTTTTGGGCTTTGTGAATTTCCCAATTACTGCTTAAGAACCCAGAATCCTTGTTACTGTCTGAGTAGCCCAGCATTATCTCCTGCAACGGTTGAGGATAAGAGGGGAAAGTCGGGGAACCCTTTTCAGCTATCGTCTTTTCGTAATCCTTGAGCGCCTCATAACCACCTGCTAAACAGGCTCGATACAGGGGTAACTCAAACAGGGATTTCATCACCTTTGGCGCCCGTTGCAAGTCGTCTACCGTTTCAAATAAGGGGACAACCTGAATACTACTCTTCCCAGTTGCTGGATCATAGAGTCCAGCTTCTTGAGCCAAAAGCAACACTTCCAACAAGTCACTGGCTTCGTGGCTCATGCTAATAATGTATGTTTGGCAAATTTGTTCACCAAACTCTTGTTGCAGCCGCCGCAACATACGGAAGGTTTCAATAATCTCGCAGGCTTCTGGAGAAAAGGGGAGTTCACCAGGAATTAAGGGGCGTCGTGTGGGTAACTCGTTAGTTAGCCATTCGGTGCGTTCGGCTTCAGATAATTCGTTATAGGGCTTGGGTAGAATTTGCAGATACTCAGTAATCTCGTTGAACGTATCACTATGGCGAGAACTTTCCTGACGAATATCTAGGTGTGCCAGATTAAACCCATAAATTTCCACCTGACAGATCAGCGTATCGAGTTCCTGACAACTTAATCCCGTCTCCGCTAAGTTGCGTTGAATTAATTGCAACTCTGCCAAAAATTCCTGATCCGATTGGTAAATGCAGGGGTTAGTCGTTTCCAGAGCCATTGGCTGTAGCGGTTGGCTCTGAGAAAGGTGGAGATTACGCGCCAGAGTATTTTCCAGTCGTTGCTGAATATAAGAGAGTTTGAGACGATAGGGTTCTTGGCGGTAGCGAATCGCCAGTTCCTCATAAACCTCCGGTATTTGGGAGCGATCTTGTTCCAGAGAGTCCAATAATTCGGGTAGGACATCACTCCAGTGCAATGACAAGCTCAACAAATTGGTCAGATGTTTAACGGAGTGGATATATTTTTCCAGAACCAGATTTCGCTGATAGCAAGCCGTTTGCCAGGTCACTTCCGGTTTAACGGAGGGGTTCCCATCTCGGTCAGATCCCACCCAAGAGCCAAACTTACAGAAATTTTTCCGGGGTGGATTCAGCCAAGGAAAGGACGATTGTATACCCTGTTTTAAGCGGTAATAGAGTTGGGGAATGGCATCAAACAGGACTTCTTGAAAATAGTGGAGGGTGTAATCCACCTCATCCAAAACCGTGGGCTTAAATTGATGCAGTTCATCGGTACGCCACCACAGCCGAATCTCTTCTCTGAGTTGTTCGGTGTAGTCTTCTACTTCCCAGGATGAGTTCAACCCTAAAGCCCGTGATGCTTCCTCCGCTTGGTCAAGCTGTTGCAGGATTGTCGAAATACGCCGCTGTTTTTGCCGAATCGTGTGTCGGACAATTTCTGTCGGGTGCGCGGTAAAGACTAGGCGAATATCCAGATTGTCAATGAGCCGCTGAATATGTTGGGGGGGTACGTTGAGATCGCGCAGATAGGGAAATAGCCAATGGAAGGTGTTGTAAGTGTGTGCGGCTTTTTTATCATCCTGCCAACTTTTTTCCAATAAATTCGCCATCGGTTCACTCCCGGATGGTTTGGCATCACCACCGTTACTGGATTCCTTGGGTGAACTGCCATTGGCTTTCATCGAGGTGCGATCGCTTCTTGCTAATGTATTGTAAGTCGCTCGTCGTGAAAGTTGTTGATCGCGTTGTTCGTAGTGTTGTTCGACACCGTTAATCAGTTGGAAATAAAGCGCAAAAGCACGAGATGCCCGAATCGCGGCGTTGAGGTCAAGCCGTTCGATCACTTCCGGAATCGATGAAAGCGAAAACCCTGTGGCTTGTCCTTCTGGCGAACTTAATTGGCGCAAAGACGCCAGCAAATCGACCAGTTCCTGACCGCATTCAGAAAGGAGAACCGACTCCCACAACTGTTCCACAACTTTGATGCGATGACGCAACAGGAGCTTGGATGTAGATGGGATGGCAAATTCCTGATCGGATGAGTGGAGGAGGGAACTCATAGGGTCTGTTTGCAGTAAGACAAGGATGATCCATTTTAGGGGGTTAATGCAACCCTGTATAGTTTTATTCTTGACAAATTTCTGGGAAGGGAATCTCGAAGGGAAAAGGGAGCAGGGGGAGCAATGTAGAGACGCGCCATGGCGCGTCTGGGAGCAGGGGAAGCAGAGGGAGTTCTTGGAGCCATAGTATAGCAGTAGACACATCGATTAGGACTTTCCTTTCCTGTTGTAGAGACGTTGCATGCAACGTCTCTACCATAAGATGCGTCCTAACCGCTATGGCGATTGCTATACATTTTCCCTGATAGCGGTGCAAGGGTATAAAAGGGTTTAACCCGGATTTCTTGAACAAAAGCAAATATCAATGCCACTCAAAGCCTTCCTTGATAGCTAAGGGTTTTGGAGTTGTGCAGCTAGCCCTATTTAGTCGTTAGAGGATGAGGGAGGCGTATCCGGGAAGGGAAGAATCGGTAAGCGATCGCCACGAAAAACTTCTTCGCTGGCTTCTCCTACTTGTTGCAGCCATGAACCAATCCTGTTTAGGGAAATCACCCCCACAAGCATCGGGCCTGTGGCTAAACTTAAGAAGAGTTCTGCTGAATGTTGAACGGACTCCGGTAATGGGTTAACTTTTACCTGTGGATTTTGGTTCACCGATGCCATATATAAAATTCAACCTCCCACGAACAAGGGTTAATCGTTGACAAAAGACCTATCCCAATCTGATCTTGATCATAGAGTGAAATTGCTTCAGGTGCATCTCAATGTCAGCAAAATGAGGGGAAAGAAAAGCCACAGTGCAAGCGTAAACATCTTAAGCGCTGACTTGGTTTGGCTCCCCTCGCTAACTCAAAAGTTGGTTGGGGCGGGCGCGAGTCACATCTGAGTGAAAAGGAAACGATAGTAGTAAAACCCGCCCCTACACACTCAAAACTCCCCCGTTTTTCACTCTCATGTGCAATCATGAGAGGAAAAATCAGCCGCCGTTATCAGTCCAGGTAACAAATTTGTAATGTTGGATGTCGAAGAGCGCAACTACAACAATCGTCCGTCCTCTTTGGCTCAATGGGTATACGATGCCATCGGTCAACCGGGGGTGTGCCTGAGAGTCCGGTTACGAGGGAATAATTTGCATATTCTCTGTGAAAGCCGTGAAAGTATTCCGGCTCAAAGGGTAGTCAATCAATTGCTCCAAGCTCTCAAACCGGAAACCGCAACTTTTCCTGTCGATCTGGAAAGCCCTATCTACCAAATTATTATCTACGGGCGTAAAGTTTCCCAGGCGCATCCAGAATGGGTCAAGGAAATTCGCCTCAACACAGATACGAATAACACAGAATCTGTCCCTGAACCATCCTGGGAAACGACACCCGCTCAATCGGCGTTTATCATCTCCCATGAAAGTCTCGCCCGTTCCGGTTCCCCAGACGCGATCGCACGGTATCTGAGTGCTAATCTGAGTCATTTGGGTGTGAGTGTCAATGTCCAGATTCAGGACTTGCCAATTAAGGACAATCGAGAACAGTCTCTGGTCAAGCAAAAACCCAAAATCCCCTCCCAGTCTTCACCACCTTACCATCGGCGGCTGTGGGTGATCTGTACGTCGAACTATAGTCCCGATTCAGCGTTACTGTCTGAGCCAATTGTTCAGCTTTTACGCTCTCTAGAACTGACTGAGTTTAGAGACGCCGCCATAAGCGCTCAAGTGAGGGGAGAAGCCACTCCAGAATGGATGGTGCGGGTGGATTTGACGCCCACTGACGTGATGCTCAAGGATTGGGCGCGTTGGGGAGATGTGCAAGCGATCGCGACGCTATCGAATCAGATGCTAGCGCAAGTCGGGATGACGGTGCGGGCTGTATTGAAAGAGACAACTCTGCATCTGTTTTGCTCTGCCTTGGATCTGGGCAAAACCCCCGTTCCGGATCAAGCCACTGCCATGAATGCGATCGCGCCTCTACTCAAATCATTAAAGCCCCAAGGGATTAAAGCGGCAACTATTTATGGCGTTGAATCCGATTACTTTTCCCTCGAACCCGAACCGGAAAAACCTGTCTGGGTGGATTGGGTAACTTTGCCCGCGAGTGAACAACCCCAACTCGCCTCATCCAGCTATTCCTTAGGGCAACAAGGCAATCTTAATGCCCTGACCTTTTTGCTACAACGGTTGCTCAATCCCGATTTGGAACAGCGACTAGCAACGGGTGGGATTCAGATCAAAGTGCGCCGTCAGCAAGACTTGCTGCACATTATGAGCGAAGCACCCTTATGTCCCTCTAAAGCCCAAGTGAGTCTACCCATCGTTCGGTTTGTGCGTCAGCTTGCCATCTCCACTATCGCTGGAGTACGGATTTACGGACGCTCTGCTGGCGCAACATCTCCCGCCTGGAATTATGGTGTAGATTTTACCGAACGCCGACGGTTAGCATTAGAAACTACCCCAGAATTTGTAACATCGGATACAGACATTAGTGAGCTAGTTGTTCCCACCGAGGAATCGGTGTCACGTCCGCATAGAACAGACACAACGCTCAAAGAGGGTTTACCACGTCAGTCAAATACCGCCGTTGGCACAATTGGACGCTGGTTGTGTTCGAGCCAACTTTTTGTTCCCACCCCAGACAATCAACGTGTAGCAGTTGATACTCAACGCACCAGTTCTGAATCGTCACAAGCGGTTAAAGTGGCATTAGTGTGGGGGATTATGGGATTATTGCTGATGTTTCTGTTTGATCGACCCGTTGGTCGCATCCTACAACCCCAAGGCAATTTTCCTCGGCGAGATGCTGTCTCGGCAGCACAGGAGTCACCGATTCCTGTAGACTTGTCCCAACTTTCGTTACAACAGGATAACAATCAGAATAGCCAAGACTTCAACGCCTCTGGGTTTACCCGCGAAGGAGACAAAAGTATCATCATTGATGATTCCTTGCCCTCCCAGCGAGCAGATGCGACTCAAGCTGCCATGTTAGCCCTCGCCCGTTCCTCTAATCCCCCGTTTAATAACCAACTGCTCGATCAAAAGTTAGCCCTTTACCAAGAGCGCCTGCAACAAGGAAATCGCCCCGATGTGCTAATTATGGGCAGTTCTCGAGCCATGCGCGGCATTGATCCGGTGGCATTAGAAGAGGCATTAGCGGTTGAGGGGTATTCAGACATTGATGTCTTTAATTTTGGCATTAATGGTGCCACGGCTCAAATTGTAGACTTAATGACGCGCCGGATTCTCACCCCGGATCAATTACCGAAATTAATTATCGTGGCAGATGGCGCTCGCGCCTTTAACAGTGGTCGAGTTGATGCTACCTTTGAGGCGATCGCGGATTCAGAAGGCTACCGTCAGCTTAATGCTGGCACATTTCCCGGTACCTCCACTCAGACGTCCGCCCAAGCCAACCAAACCTCCCAACCGTTGGCAGCGTTGAGGAGAAGTTATCAATCCATTGACGATGGGATGAATCAACTTCTGGCAGGATTATCCTCAACTTATCCCCAACGTGATCAACTCAAATCCCTGTTGAGAGATCAGTTTGTCTCCGTGGTGAAAACATTGCCCAATCCCTCCAATTCGACTGAAGCCGAGCAAGGGTTAGACAAGGATATGTCCATTGATATGGATGGCTTCCTGCCCTTATCCATTCGCTTTGATCCAGAAACGTACTACCAGAACCATCCCAGAGTGACGGGGGCGTATGATGGCGATTATCAATCCTTCCAACTTCGGGGTAAGCAAGATCAGGCATTTGACGCCCTATTAACATTTGCTCAGGAACATGACATTACTGTAGTTTTTGTGAATCTACCCTTGACCAACGATTACTTAGATCCAGTCCGCCTTAAGTACGAACAGCAATTTAAGCAATACATGCACGCTAATGCTGTTGAACGGGAACTCATTTTTCGGGATTTAAGTGCATTGTTATCCGATAAACCCGATCATTTTTCTGACCCCAGTCATCTCAATCGCTTCGGCGGGTATGAAGTGTCTAATCAGTTGGCAAAAGACCCGATGATTCCCTGGGCATTATTCGCTGGGGATTAGTACTCTGTAGATTTTGGTAAAACTAAAACTGTAGGTGGGCAATGCCCACCCTACATTTAGCTCCTGTCTTCTTTAAGAAGTCGGCACTCTTTTTTAAAACGTGAATGTGGTTCTTACCGTGCCAATTACAGCATCGCTGTTGTCTGAATTTTGGTTGGGAGCGGTTAACCAAATGATAGCCGGTGTAATTGAGATATTATCGCTCACTTGATATTTGTAGAAGCCTTCGATGTGATACGCAAAATCTCGATTAAAGTCCTTGGTTCCACCGGGAACATCTAATCCTCTCAGTGTCGGTTCTGCACCCGCAACAATAGCGCCTAAGTTTCCTTCTTTTCCTAAGTCAGGAAATACTAAACCTAAGGCAAAATTCCAAATATCTGCATCACCTAATCCAATTAAACGGGCGTCGGTTTTACCAACCCAACCATTCACCAAAAATTTAGGACTAAATCTGAGCGAGGCTTCTAGTCCATAGGAGTTGCTGACAACGGGAGTGCTGAGAGTATCGGCTGACAAATTGGTTACATTTGCCAATTGTCCCGGATTGAGATTAGCAAAGGCTGTACCTGTTCCACCTAATAGAAAGCGTCTAGCGTCATCTCCACCATCATCATAAGCGTGGACGTAGGTTAATCCAATTTTAAACCGACTGCCATAAACAATTTGGGCAATTCCGGAATAATTCCCGTTGAACAACCCATTATCCTCTCCAGGATTACTGGCGGTATTGGAAATGTAGCCCAAATCTACTCTGAGATTATCACTCGGTTTTAGCGCGATCGCAGCCCCTGCACCAAACGGACCAATCCGATAAATGGGGTTCCGTTCAGCGAAGCGGGAAATGGCATTAGACCCCCCAGCCAATCCTTCTAAGTAGGGGTTCACAGTATCTGAGTAATAGTGGTGTAAGCCATTATTTGCCACGATTTGTACGGTGGCTTTGTCTCCTAGGGGAAAACGGTAGCGCAGGATGTCGATCACGACATCATTACCAGCCAGACCATCGTAGGTAAAGCGTCCTTCTTGACTACCACCTGATCCATCATCATAAGTTACACCGCCTCTTGCCAGTAATGGGGTTGGATTACCCGCTTGCAGACGAGTTTGCAGCATATCCTTCCCGGTGAAGCTAGTTAGGAAGTTGAGGCGCACGCGATCGTGGAAAACGGTATTTACATCGTCACCAACCTCATCTCCAAACGCATCCGCCAAACCAAAGATAACTTCCCCCGACAGTTTTGTGGTTGTGGAAAATTGATGGTCTTCTAAAAATGCCACTCGACCTTCTAAATTATCAACCCGCGCTCCTAAGGTGGCAAGTTCTGCTTCAAATTCTTCAATTAAACGCCGTAGCGTGGGCAAATCATCCCCATTATCGGGAACGTTGCCAATTAAACCTTCAATTTGCTGTAAACAAGCATTTAATCCAGCCGCAAATTCATAGCGTGTCATCGCCCGATTACCGCGAAACGTGCCATCTGGATATCCGGCAATACAGCCATACCGTTCAACTAGCGATCGCAACGCTTCATACGCCCAGTCTCCGGGAGAGACATCTCGCAGTTGGGATACGTTGGTTAATTGTCCCATCCCCTGATTTTCCATAGCGTCCAATCCTAGGGAAGGTATAGGGGTGTCCGGTGTTGCGGATGGGTTTAATGTCTCCTGTGTCTCCAGCGCCGCATCGGGAACCGAAATCTCCAGATTCAGGGGCATTTGGGCAATTGGACTCGGCTGTTGGGTATTCTGATCCGTGATACTTTGGACTGATTTTGTTGGTTCACCTGCGATCGCGGCGGTAGATAGCCCAATTGTTATCCCTAAAATTGTCGGCACATTAAGTAAGGCAATCCTAGCAACTTTAGCTTGATTCACGTTCGTCTCTCACACCAGATAGAGTTTTTGGTGAGATTAGTCAACAGGAAAACTGTCCCTGGAATTGTTTCTTCCAGAGGTTTTATCCTTTCTTGGTTAATCTCAGGTTAACCTTATCGGCGCTATAAGCTTTTTTTGTATTAATTGATGCAAAGTATCTTTTTTGATGCTGAAAATGAATCCTTACCATCCGGTTATTGCAAATAAAGCTACATAAGCGCAGGTTGAGAGGTTTTATGACTGGATGAGTCCATTGGTGACAAGTTAAACTTGTACGCAATTTGTCATAGCTAATGGTCTAAAAAAACTGTAAAACTATTTAACGATAGAATCTTGATCTTGATAGTGGTACAATGTACACTCCTATTTTCATCCTCTACCCCGATCGCCAGCTTTCGTATACTTGTACTCTTGACTTTTAATTTGTCATTTGTCATACTCGCTCCCGAAAAGAAGCAAGCTACGTCATTCGTCCTTTGTCAGGGAACCGATAAGGTAGAACTTTGAGTTAACTCCCCCGGCTCCCCCAGCTCCCCCAGCTCCCCCGGCTCCATATTCCCTGTTCCTTGTTCCCTATTTTAGAAAATGGCATTTATTTCCATCACTTATGGATTCTTTCTGCTGGGTGTCCTGCTGATTTACTGGACTCAGCGTTCTTCATCAGGGCGATTATGGGTACTCCTAATTGCCAGTTTACTCTTTTACAGCAGCTTACAAATTCAATACATTCCGCTGCTCTTATTCGTAGTTTGGCTCAATTTTTACTTAGGGCAGAGAATTGCGGTCAATACATCACCTGGGTCGCACCTCAACAATAACCATCTCTCCAATGAAGAGTGGTTAATGGAACAGGAACTTTGGAATCAGAGACGTTTGAAACTCCTGTGGCTGGGGATTGGATTAAATATTCTCTGTTTAGTCAGCTTCAAGTATGTTCCGTTTATCCTGACGAATATCTCCGCCCCCTTGAATTTACCCGTGGCGCGAGAGGGGGCAAGCTGGATTAGCGATCACTTAATTGCTCCCTTGGGACTTTCGTTTTTTGTTTTTGAATGTATTGCCTATCTAATTGATGTATATCGGGGGGCACCCGCCACGCGCCAAAGCTTACAATTTGCTACCTACAAATTATTTTTCCCGAAACTCATTTCAGGACCGATTACCCGTTACCATCAGTTTGCTAGCGAGTTGAAAGATATCCAATTTCCCAGTTTTGACCGCCTGAGTGAGGGGTTATGGTTGATTGCCAGTGGTGCGGTTAAAAAGGCACTTTTAGCGGATCGGATCGGAATTTTTGTTGATCTGTGTTTTGGCAGCGTAGAACGGGCAGGTAGTGGTGATTTGTGGCTGGCTATTTTTGCCTATGGTTTACAACTGTATCTGGATTTTAGCGGCTATGTGGATATTGCCCGGGGGAGTGCTATCCTCATGGGATTTAACCTGCCAGAAAACTTTAATTTTCCTTACTTTAGTACCAGCATTGCAGATTTCTGGCGACGCTGGCATATTACGTTAGGCGATTGGATTCGCAACTATCTTTATTTTCCCTTAGGCGGGTCACGCAAAGGATTAGGTCGAACCTGTCTGAACTTGTTTGTTGTCATGCTAATTATTGGCATTTGGCATGGTGCGGCTTGGGGATTTGTCGTGTGGGGAGGATTGCACGGTTTGGCTTTGGTGGTGCATCGTTTAACCCAAACCCTATCGGACCGCTTTGTTTGGTTAAAGGGATGGTGGCAAACGGGATTCGGTGTGCTAGTGGCGTGGGCAATTACTCAATGGATGGTGTTCATGTCCTGGATTTTCTTCCGCTTACCTAATCTCAAACAAGCCGGCTTTGTCATCCAGAATCTCTGGGGTCAACCCGCCGATGTCCAGTTTGCCGAAAATGTTTATTTGACTGCGTTTGGCTTAGAACGCTTTGAGTTGACACTGCTGTTGGTCATCGTCGCCCTTTTAATGGCGGGTGTTTATGGGATTCATCGGGGTCTGAAGTTACAACTCAACTGGCCCCTGAAGTTGCTATTGGTGCCTCTGTGCCTTTATACGGTGTGGTTGTTGGCGCCTGAAGGCAGTTTACCTTATATCTACTTTGATTTTTGATTGATAAGTTAAACTCATGTAATTCATCCAATAAATTAATAAAACCATTGGATAAATCCAATGAAGATGAATACCATTAAAGATAAGGCATCATTTTTGCCTTGCTTCAATAGCTGACGAAGTAATAGCACTAATCAAATTATGACTACCACAGTACAACGTCGCGATAGCGCGTCTTTGTGGGAACGGTTCTGTAATTGGGTCACTTCCACCGAAAACCGCCTGTATATCGGCTGGTTCGGTGCGCTGATGATCCCCACTCTCTTAACCGCTACCACCTGCTTCATCATTGCCTTCATCGCCGCTCCCCCTGTGGACATCGATGGAATCCGTGAGCCTGTTGCGGGAAGCTTACTCTATGGCAACAACATCATCTCTGGTGCTGTTGTACCTTCCTCCAACGCCATCGGCTTGCACTTCTACCCCATCTGGGAAGCTGCTTCCTTAGATGAGTGGCTCTACAACGGTGGTCCTTATCAGTTAGTGGTTTTCCACTTCCTGATTGGCGTCTTCTGCTACATGGGGCGTGAGTGGGAACTCTCCTACCGCTTAGGTATGCGTCCTTGGATTTGCGTAGCTTACAGCGCACCTGTAGCTGCTGCTACCGCCGTGTTCCTCATCTACCCCATCGGTCAAGGTTCTTTCTCCGATGGCATGCCTCTGGGCATCTCTGGAACCTTCAACTTCATGTTCGTGTTCCAAGCTGAGCACAACATCCTGATGCACCCGTTCCACATGCTCGGTGTGGCTGGCGTATTCGGCGGTGCATTGTTCAGCGCGATGCACGGTTCTTTGGTAACCAGCTCTCTGGTACGTGAAACCACCGAAGTTGAATCTCAAAACTACGGCTACAAGTTCGGGCAAGAAGAAGAAACCTACAACATCGTTGCCGCTCACGGTTACTTTGGTCGGTTAATCTTCCAATACGCTTCCTTCAACAACAGCCGTTCTCTGCACTTCTTCTTAGGTGCATGGCCCGTGGTTGGTATCTGGTTCACAGCACTGGGTATCAGCACCATGGCATTCAACCTCAACGGATTCAACTTTAACCAGTCGATTCTGGATTCCCAAGGTCGTGTAGTCAACACCTGGGCAGATGTACTCAACCGCGCCAACTTAGGTTTTGAAGTTATGCACGAGCGCAACGCTCACAACTTCCCCTTAGACTTGGCGGCTGGTGAGGCTACTCCCGTAGCTCTGACTGCTCCTAGCATCAACGGCTAGTTCTTGGATAGATATTTGGTAAAACGTAGGGTGGGCAATGCCCACCCTACAGCTTTTTTGCATCTTTTTACCGAAAAATTCGGTCTAAAGCCTCGTCCTTAAAGGACGACTTTGTGTTAAAACTCACTTAGAGGAAAGGGTATTAAACCTCTATAAAAACCTGGGTCCGAGAGGCATCGCACCTTGAAAACTAGGCTTAGAGGGTTCTGTACAGAAAGGCTTGTACAGGTAAAAAGTCTAAGCAACAAGCACGCCCAAAACACATTCTTTCTTGTTTTCAATAGTACGATAGGGCATATCGAAACTAGCTTCTGTAATGGAGCAAAACGCTTCTGGAGAGATGCTCCTCTGGTATGAAATAGGCGACTATTTCATAGTAAGAGTGCTCGATGAAAGAAG
>NZ_JAVKEW010000121.1:0-5409 GCF_040226375.1 Coleofasciculus sp. G2-EDA-02
TCAGTAGGGCGTTTTTGACTGCGCCATCCAGGGTTTTTCTCTGGAACTCTAAGAAGACGAGCAAAACGAAGGGACGCGGCTTTAGTTCGTCCCGTAGTATCCTCTTAGAATCCCCCGCGTTTTAACCGGGGGAGAAGTCAACTAATTTGGTAATATAGCAGTAGACACATCGATATAGGACAAGCGAACTGTTGTTCCAGACGTTCCGCCGGAGGAGTCTCTACCAAATGATGTGTCCTAACCGCTATGGCGGTTGCTATACAGCAGATTTGGTGGTTGATGAGGTACAGCCTCAAGCAAGATACCCGACAACTCCTACGAAGTCGGGGATCTGTCTGACTTTTCACGGGAAGTAGAGACGCGCCATGGGGCGTCTCTACATTGCTCCCCCTGCTCCCTCCACCAGACTTATTCAGCAGACACTAAATAATAGACGTTCCCACGGAACGTCTATACTTCTTACCTATTGCTAACTTTAACGATGATGGCTCAATTGGAGACTTCTGCCATTTCAATAACGCGCCCCTCTAAATCTTTAACTAAAAAGTTCAGCGGTTTTTGAGTGCGAACCTTATACTTGAGGCGTCGCATTTGTACCCGCATCAACACTTGTTCTAAGCAGTCATGATCAAAGCAGACATGGCGGTGTCGATTTTTATTCCCATAGCTAGCACCGGAAATGACATGGAGTTGGGTATTTTTTTTAAGCTGATACCAAAGTCCCTCAGTTCCTTGTAGTTGAGTTGCACTCGTGGTTCCAGTATTGGTGGATAGATAGAAGGGGTCAATCCCGGTTGCGCCTAGGGTTTGCTCATAATTGTAGTAGTAGTGTAGGGGAACTTCTGCGGCGGACAACTCCAGCAAGCCTTCATAAAACTGTCGTGCCACCTCCACATCAGACACCATAATGGTATGTACTTTGGGTGCACTGGTGAGAAACATCCACATCGCCACCGCGTAAGCTGCCAAGAGCATAACCATAATGCCTTGGGTGGAAAAAAGGCTATCGAGTGGCAGAGACGGTAAAAAAGCGCCAAACGGCAGGAATGGTAGTCGAAAGGCAATAATATCAACTGATAGAATCATTCTGACAAGCGATGTTGAGTTGATTTAACTTTGACGAATCGGTTGTTCTGTTACAGGTTTATGATGAATACCATCCGATGTCCTATAGATGTTACTAGATGTTACTAATTTTAGCTAAGGTAAACGACATCAGCTAATCCTGCGGGACGTAAAACTCACACACTAAGGATGATAGGCGTCAGCAACTCACCGTTAAATCTTCAACCGAAGGGGTAAAACCTGCATAAGGGAGGCATCTGCTTGAGAGTGAACACCGTGCATTCACCAATTCTAGCTAGAACGTAAACACTGTGCATATTCCACATTTTTCTGAATCCAACCATCCGCTAGTCAAATCCCTGTTTCACTACAGTGATCGGGAACTGGTAACTCTGTTTCAGCGCTATCCGGAACAGGGAAAGTATTTCACGGCGGTTTTCTGCCGCTATAGTCCGATTGTCTATACCTTAATTCGTCATTCGGCGCGATCGCCCGTGCAAGCCGACTACCTCTTTGCCCTCACCTGGCGTCATATTTTCTATGAACTACGGGGAATGGATTTTATCAAAGAGGCGGCGAGTGAGTCTAATACCTTCCAAAGCTGGCTGATTAACATGACAGCAGTCTGCATCAATCAAGCGGAGTTACCCCCAGTGGAGTCCATTCACTATACCCTGCAAGCTGCACCACCCCCATTATGGTGTTATCTGGAGGCAGCATTAGAACAGTTACCCCCTCTAATGCGGTTAATCATCATTATGGCTTTAACCTTTAAGTGGAGTGAAACCCGCATCGCCGCCTACTTACAAGCCGAAGGGGAAGCGATCTCACCCGCTCAAGTCAGAAATCAACTCCAGCAAGGGTATCAGCTATTAGAGGCAAATTTACCCGATGATATTCGCGAGATTTACTTACAGCAAGCGGCGGATAATGCCGATGATAAGTCCGAATCCAATGCTGTACCCGTGTGACATCCTCTGGCGCTGTAATCTTTGATTCACCAAGAATCAGACTTACAGCCCCTCAAACTCCCGAGTCGTTAAACTAGGAATAGACATTCCCTATCCAGAACAAAAAATCATCAATCAATGAACAGAGGATATCTCTCGGTGAACGTGATGCATCGCTGTGCGATGGCTCTGATTTCTGGGGCGGTACTGATCTTGAGTAACCCGGCTCTAAGTCAAACCGTCTCCAACAACACCGAGGGTTTTGACTTACAAGATCAATTGACGATTCCCTTGAATAGGAGCCTTCAACGGGAAGAAAGAAATCAAGCGGATGTACTTCTGCGCCTAGGAGGAGAGGCAAAGCGTCAAGAAAATTGGCAAAAAGCCATCGCTTACTGGCAACAGGCGCTGGATCTTTATCAGAAAATCGGCGATTTTGAAGGACAAGGCTTAGCTTACAATTATATCGGTCTGACTTATGCTGATTTGGGACGCTTTTCCCAAGCGGAGGAGTCCCTACGCCGTCGGTTAGGGGTTGCCCGTTTCCTACAAGACTTTCAGGGACAAATTTATGCCTTGAATAACATTGGCACTGTACTGCTGCAATCGAGAAATCTGGAAGCCGCCCAAGTAAGCTTTGCTGAAGCCCTGACGATTGCTCGCACGGTGGGCGATCGCGAAGGGGAAGGACTTAGTTTGAGCAACCTGGGTTTAGTCGCCGCTAGTGCGGGTGATTATTTAGAGGCGATTAAGCAGTATAAAGCGGCGATAACCTTGCGGCGGCGATTGGGCGATCCTTTGGGAGAAGCGAATACCCGTAATAATTTAGGTGATGCCTATTTCGCGATCGCCTCCTACAAAGATGCAATTGGCTCCTATCGATATACCTTACAACTGGCACAAGATAGCCGTGATATTCCCAATCAGTTTCGCGCCCTGCGTGGATTGGCGAAATCCTACAGTATCATTGGTCCTGATTTGCTGGCGATTCGATATCTCAATCAACATTTAGCCTTAGCCCAAGAACAGGAAAGCTTAAGCAGAGAGTTGGTTTCACTGCGATTATTTGCCGAATTTTACCTAGCCAGAGGCAATCTATCTAAAACGCGGCAATTTTACGAACAAGCGATCGCCCTCGCCAACGCGATCGGCGAAACTCAGCAAGAAGCCTTATTACGGAATGATTTAGCCCAAATCCTTTATGACAGAGGGGATTGAACTGCTAGTTTTGCTACTACCATTGTGCCGGTTTAGCTTTTGGCTTGGGGCTATCAGCTAATTTTTAACTCCCCAGGCCGGATTCGAACCAGCGACCAATCGGTTAACAGCCGACCGCTCTACCACTGAGCTACTGAGGATCATGACTTCAACGCTTGCCACGATTACTAATCTTACCCAGTAAAAGGATAATTTGGCAAGTCCTTTGGCAAAATTTTTTTCAGAGCCTCCACGGTTACACCTTCTGTTTCCCAGCCATACCCGTCATTTCGCTGAAGTAAAAGATGCTGAAACCCTTGTGATTAAAACCTTTTGGGAGATTCTCTCTATCCGTATGAAAAACTCAGATGTTTCAGACGTTTGCCGAAGTTCTAAATTATATTGCCAGTCATCCAGACAAGTTTAGGGAAGCTCTAGGGCAACATTTGCTATTGGTACTCGTGCCACTGACAATCAGCCTAGTGCTGGGTTTACCGTTAGGGCTGCTGAGTGCGCGATCGCGAACCACCTCAACTGTCTTGATTAATGCCGTCAATGGTTTACGAGTCATTCCCAGCTTAGCGATTTTATTCGTTGCCATTCCCTATTTGGGGCTAAGTTTTAAATCGGCGGCGGTAGCGTTGACGCTTTTAGCACTACCACCAATTTTGATCAGCACAGATGTAGCCTTTCGCAATATTGAACCCACCATCATCGAAGCTGCCAAAGGGATGGGGATGTCTCCCGGGCAAATTTTGCAACAAATCGAAATTCCTTTAGTCTTACCGATAATCATTGCTGGGATTAAAACCGCTACAGTTGAGGTAATTGGCAGCGCAACTCTAGCTGCTTTTATTGGTGCAGGGGGATTGGGTAGTTTTATTGTGTTGGGGTTTGCGCTTTATGATCAAAGTATTCTATTGGTAGGTGCTATTCCTGTGGCAATATTGGCATTAGTTGCGGAGGTGAGTTTGAGTATTCTACAACGATTGACATCCTCCCACAGCACGTAAAACAGGTTTTATAGAACCGAGGCGATTAGATACCCTCAAGTCTGTGCAAGATAAAATGAGGGAGTATATCGACATTAAGGATTTGCGGAAAAATAAATGATACCAAATGGTGTCATGTCATCCCCTGAATTTTTCGTTGCGGATTAGATAGCCACTGTAATCCCAGCAAGATACCATTTAAAGCAAACGCCAAAATCGCCACGGTAATTGCCCCCGCCCAAATTTTATCGTAGCGATTCTGAGAAACTCCCTCAAACAGTAGTAATCCTAATCCTCCAGCCCCAAACTTAGCACCAATTGTGGCAATCGCGATCGCGACAATTGTTGCCAGACGTATTCCGGCAATGCCAATGGGTAAAATTAGGGGAACTTGTACCCACCACCACCGTTGCCAGGAATTCATTCCCATCCCGCGTGCGGCTTCTAAGATTTCGGGCTCAATTGATTGTAATGCTACCAAAAAATTTCGTACCAGAATCACTTGGGTATAGAGAATCATCGCCACCACTACCGATTGACGATTCAACCCAAAAAGTGGCACAAGCAGAATAATTAGCGCTAGACTCGGTATGGTGTAGAGGATGCCCAGAATACCTAAAATGGGAATGTTCAGCCAACGGTAGCGAGTAATCAGTAAGGATAAGGGAAGCGCGATCGCGACAGCAATCAGTACAGCTAAACCCGTCATCTGGAGATGTTCGAGCAGTAATTGAACAATATCTTCAGGATTTTTAATAATATAGTTCATCAGGATTTCATTTCAGCCTAAAATATAAATGGATTCAATGGAATAGGATATAAACCAATAAGCATGTGCCGATTACTAGGCTACCTAGGTTCCCCTCTCAAACTAGATCAGCTTTTGTATAAACCTGAACATTCCCTGGTTGTCCAAAGTTACTTACCAAAGGAGATGAAATCGGGTGTCGTCAACGCTGATGGATTGGGCATTGGCTGGTATCATTTAAATCAGGATGTTGAGCCGTTTACCTACAAAAATACGCTACCCATCTGGAACGATACGAATCTACCGGAATTGAGCCGTTATCTTAGCGTCCGGAGAAGACCCTCGCTTTTAGCGATGGGATGAATCCGGACAATCTTGGCTTTGAACGTAGACTTTTAGCTGTTCAATGGTAACACCGCCACAACTAGCGACAAAATAAGCGCCTGTCCATAAAACA
>NZ_JAVKEW010000122.1:0-93197 GCF_040226375.1 Coleofasciculus sp. G2-EDA-02
ATCCATTAAGCGGGTTAGGCTTGTTCGTCGGGCTGACGGGTACTATTGCCAGTTGGCTGTTGATGTTGAGTGCATTGATATTCAGCCACCAACAGGTCAAGAAATCGGCTTAGATGTTGGTTTAGAGTCGTTTTACACGGATTCAAACGGGCATCAAGAGCCTAATCCTAGGTTTCTCCGTAAAGCAGAAGCTGATATCAAGCATAGCCAACGGGCTATCTACAAAAAGGTCAAAGGTTCAACCGGACGCCGTAAAGCAGTAGCTCAGTATTCCAGGAAACACTTAAGAGTAAGTAGGCAACGTACCGAACACGCCAAGAGACTGGCGCGTCACGTTTGCAAGTCTAACGACTTAGTAGCTTATGAAAACTTGAGGGTTGCCAATATGCTCAAAAATCACTGTTTAGCTAAGTCAATTGCTGATGCTAGCTGGTATCAGTTCAGACAGTGGCTAGAGCATTTCTCCGCCAAGTTTGGAAGATTAGCTGTTGCTGTTCCACCTCAGTACACCTCTGTTGAATGCAGTCAGTGCTAAGTGATTGTAAAAAAGTCCCTTAGCACAAGAACCCACGTTTGTAAGTGTGGATTAATTCTGCAAAGGGATTGGAACGCGGCGATAAACATTTTGCTCAAGGCAAAATCTAGGGGAGGGCATCCCCAAAGTAAAGCTGTAGGAGTTGGAGCCTCTACGCAACAGGAGCGCAAGCCTGGTAGAGCAAGTTTTGACGTTGAATACAGAATCCCACGCGCTCTATCGCCGTGGGAGTGTCAAGTGAATTGCTGGGGTATCAAGAATCCGAATTACTGGCGACAACTTTTCAGGACATTACCCATCCCGATGATTTGGACGCTGATATACGCTACACCCATCAGATGTTAGCAGGTGAGATTCAAACTTACGCAATGGAGAAGCGGTATTTTCATCAGCAAGGACATCTCATCTGGGTGCTGTTAACTGTTTCTCTGGTGCGGGATACTCAGGAAAAACCGTTGTATTTTGTGGGACAAATTCAAGATATTACTCAGATAAAGCTTACCCACAATCAGATGAAAACTCTGGTAACTGAACTCGAACGAAGTAATCGGGAATTAGAAGACTTTGCTTCTGTCGTTTCCCACGATTTGCTTTCCCCTCTGCATAAAATGCAAATGCTTAATGACTTGCTCACAGAAGAATATAGTCAGGTTCTCGATGAACAAGGGCAGGAGTACCTGGAACGGATGCGTCAGGTCAAGAATCGGATGCAAACCTTTATCAATGAATTATTGATGTTATCGCGGCTCACAACTCAAGCTCAACCTTGGGTTTCGGTAAATTTGAATACAGTTGTCCAAGAGGTGTTATCGGATTTGGATGTTCAACTCCAGGAAACCCATGGAATTGTTGATGTCGAAGAGTTGCCCACTGTAGAGGCTGACCCCCTGCAAATGCATCAACTCATGCAGAATCTGCTGAGTAATGCGCTGAAGTTTCATAAACCTGAAACAGCCCCTATTGTCAAGGTTTATTCCCAGGAGAATGAACTCCGTGATCAGTATCAAATTGTGATTAACGATAACGGGATTGGCTTTAAGCCAGAGTATAATGAGCAAATCTTTGAGGCATTTCAACGCTTACACAGCCGCCGTCACTACGAGGGTACAGGCTTGGGGTTGACGATTTGCCGCAAAATTGTTCAACGTCACGGGGGAGAGATTACCGCCTCTAGTGTTCCTGGTGAAGGGGCAACATTTATGTTTACGATTCCAAAGAAGCGAAGTTGAATGGCTCGATTATACCTAATGGATAGGCTCGGTAATTATATCATCTCTTATCATTAGATAAGTTAATATCTGAAATCACCACTCATGCTGGATCACCGTTGTCGAGTTTTACTAGTCGAAGATAACCCCGATGACATAGACAAACTACAAAAACTGATCACCACTGCCAAATCTCCCTCATTTAGCAGAGGATTTGAACTGCTTTGTGCTGAGACACTAGATGAGGGACGAGATTATTTGGCTCAAGGAGGTATCGATGTAGTGTTATTAGATTTAATGTTACCCGATAGTCGGGGGATGGAGACACTCCGGCAAATGCAGCAAACAGCATTCGATGTACCCATCATCGTCCAAAGTGTTCTCGAAGATGAGAGGGTTGCGGTTAAAGCCCTGGAAATGGGAGCTTGTGGGTATTTGCCCAAGGCGAAGCTGGATACCAGTTTACTCGTCTACGCGATTCGCGCCGCCCTTGAGCGACGATATCACCTGGCTGCACTCGAACAACATCAGCAACAGCAAGAGCTCAAAGATCTAGAAAAGTTAATCACTGGTGACATAAACTCGACCCAAAAATCGTCCAGTGTAGAACCCCTGCACAAAAGAATGCCCGATGTGTTTGAGGAACTGATGCAACACTATGGTGATTTAATGGAGTGGGCATTAGAAGAACGTATTTATAAAGTCGAGCATCAGCTGTCTATGCATCTAAATACCTTTGCCGAACAGTTAGGTTTACTCCAAGCCTCCCCCCGTGATCTCATAGAGTTACATACAAAAACCTTAAAACAGAAAAATCAAGCCGTGAATCGACGTAAGGCACAAGCCTATACCACAGAAGGGCGCTTTTTACTATTGGAAGTCATGGGTAATTTAGCGGCTTACTATCGAAGATATTTTATTGGATTGAGTAAAATTAATTTAGGAAAAGATGCGAAGAAATTCAGTCCTTGATCACAAAGAATATGGCAAAGTCCGTGAGCATCCTAGCATGTGTAAACGATATCGGCTTAAGCTTTATGTT
Organism: Coleofasciculus sp. G2-EDA-02; assembly: GCF_040226375.1. NCBI lineage: Bacteria > Bacillati > Cyanobacteriota > Cyanophyceae > Coleofasciculales > Coleofasciculaceae > Coleofasciculus > Coleofasciculus sp. G2-EDA-02. The sequence goes on from NZ_JAVKEW010000122.1 coordinate 2,786, forward strand.
ACTGGAGACACCCCGCGATCGCAATGTGCGATCGCCAACTTGTATCGACTCTGTGAGCAGGAACTACCGAGTCAGTATAAAATAACGGTTATTGATGTTCTCCAATCTCCCCACCTCGCAGAAGCGGAACATATTTTAGTTACCCCGACATTAATTAAAGAATTTCCCAATCCTGTTCAGCGAATCGTGGGAGATTTGTCAGACACTAAAACTGTTTTATGGGGATTGAGTATCGGTGTCAAGCCCCATAAACCTTGAGCCATGGCACTTAAGCTGCTATTCTATATGTTTCCAATTCACACCAAGAAGCAAAGGAATGAGCCAACAGCCACAGTCCAATTTTATTTTTATTGACAAAGTTAAAACAGGTATTTCTGGCTTTGATCTATTAGCTGAAGGAGGACTCCCCAAAGGTAGAACCACCTTAGTTGCAGGTACAGCCGGCAGTGCGAAAACCATTTTTGCCTGTCAATTTCTCGTCGAAGGAATCAAAGAAGGAGAAAATGGCGTCTTTGTCACATTTGAAGAATCGCCTCAAGCCATTCGCCGAAATATGCAAGGTTTTGGTTGGGATATCGAACAATGGGAAGCTGAAGAAAAATGGGCATTTGTTGATGCTTCTCCCAAAACGGGAAATAGACCCTTAGTCAGTGGTGAATATGATCTCGGTCCCTTGTTAGCTCGCCTGGAATATGCAATAGAAAAAGTCAAGGCGCAACGGGTATCCATGGATTCCTTGGGAGCGGTTTTCTCTTATGTGCCAGACGTAAGCCAAGTACGCGGCGACTTATTTGATATAGCCTGGGCGTTGCGGGAACGGGAAATTACCTCAGTATTGACCTCAGAACGTACTCAGGAATACGGAGACATCAGCCGCTATGGTGTAGAAGAGTTTGTCGCCGATAATGTGGTAATCCTGCGGAATGTATTGCTTGAAGAAAAGCGTCGCCGCACGATTGAAATTCTTAAATACCGAGGGACTCCCCATCAACATGGTGAATTTCCCTTTACTATCTTGCCGGAGCAAGGCATTGTTGTCATTCCCTTCACAGCGACTAAATTAGAGCGAAAATCATCCAAAGAGCGAGTCACATCGGGTAATGCTGAGTTAGATTCTATGTGTGGGGGAGGGTTTTTTCGCGATTCTATTATTTTGGTATCGGGAGCGACGGGTACAGGCAAAACGTTAACAGCAACAGAGTTTTTAGCAGGAGGTGTCAAAAATGGAGAAAGGTGTTTACTCTTTGCCTTTGAGGAAAGCCGGGATCAGCTTTTTAGAAATGCTGCCGGTTGGGGCGTTGATTTCGAGAAGATGGAACGAGAGAAAAACCTGAAGGTTGTCTGTCGCTATCCGGAAGAAACCGGACTAGAAAATCATTTAGTGACTATGAAACAAATAATCGAGGACTTTCAGCCGCAACGAATCGCGATTGATAGTATTTCGGCATTGGGGCAGGTTACTACATTCAAAGGGTTTCGAGAATTTATTCTGGGACTTAATTCTATTATTAAAAAACTCCGAATCACCGGACTTTTTACGGCTAATACATCACCGCTTATGGGCAGTGTTTCGGTCACCGAAGCCCAAATTTCTACCAATACTGACGTGATTATTTTGTTGCGATATGTGGAGGTTCAGGGGGAAATTCATCGGGTATTAACGGTGCTAAAAATGCGCGGTTCAAGACATCATAAGGAAATTCGGGAGTTTTTAATTGATGATGATGGAATGCACATTGGCAGATCCTTCCGCAACGTTACGGGTATTCTCTCTGGTAATCCAAGTTATGTGAATCAGAGTGAACTTGACCGCCTCAGTGGTTTGTTTGAGGATTGTTAAGTAGAGACGTAGCATGCTACGTCTGGGAGCATGTAGAGACGTAGCATGCTACGTCTGGGAGCAGGGGAAGAGAATTACCAATGAACAATTAACAATTAACAATGAACAATTAACAATGAACACCATCAACACATAAAAAATGACAAATGACTTAAACCTTTTAATTCTACAAGAGTCTTCTCTGGAAACAGAGCAGATACTATCGCTATTATCTGAAGCTGGGCTAACTTCAACGTGGCAGCGCGTCAGTACAAAAGCGGAGTATTTAGAGCACCTAAATCCGACCGTTGACCTAATTTTAATTGGCTATCCCTTAGCCAAGTTTGATAGTATTGAAGCACTGTCCTATTTGCAAGAACAGAGTCTCAATATTCCTGCGATTATCATTAGCCACAGTAGCTGTGTGTCTATTGCCGTAAATTGTATGAAAGCTGGCGCAACAGACTATCTGCTCTACGACCAACTGGCACAGTTTCCTCAAGTTGTGAAGCAGGTATTAATTGCAAAGGAGAGTGAACGCCCCGGAAACACACAGGATAAGGTTTACTCTTTTGACCTAAAGCAACAGTTGCAGGTACAAACCGCAGAAGTGGCGAGACTCTCAGAACAATCTCAACAGAACCATAAGGAGAAGGAAAAGGTAGAAGCAGCACTCCTCAAAAGTGAGGCACAGTTTCAGGTTTTAATCAGCAGGAATCCAGATGGGATTATGGTGATAGACACAGATGGTATTGTGCGATTTATCAACCCAGCTGCACTGTCACTCTTTAGTCGTGAGGAAGACGAACTATTGGGTCAAATCTTGGGTTTTCCGGTAGTGGGCGAAGATAACACAGAAGTGGATGTGCGGACGGGTACTGGGGAAAATAGAGTGGCTCAGATGCGAGTGGTAGAAACTGAGTGGCAAGGAGAGATGGGTTACCTGGTTTCCCTGAGAGACATTACTCAACACAAGCGAGTGCAAGAAGAGAGGATTCAACTCTTAGAAAAAGCCGAAGCTGCTAACCGAATCAAGGATGAGTTTCTGGCAATTGTGTCTCACGAGTTGCGTACTCCACTCAATCCCATTCTAGGCTGGTCAAAACTGCTGCGAAGTCGAAAACTTAGTCCGACTAAGGTAGACAAAGCCTTAGAAACGATTGAACGGAACGCTTCCTTGCAAGCCCAACTGATTGATGATTTAATAGATGTTTCTCGGATTTTACGCGGCAAGTTGAATCTTAATGTCTGTCGTGTAGACTTGGCTCGGGTGATTAAAGCTGCCATTGAAACGATGGGTTTAGCCGCCGCCGCCAAGTCGATTGAAATTGAAACCCAGTTGGAATCAAGGGTGGGATTTGTGTCTGGTGATCCCAACCGCCTCCAGCAAGTGGTTTGGAATCTGCTATCAAATGCGGTAAAGTTTACTCCCTCGGGTGGACAAATCACCGTGCGCTTAGAAAAGATTGATTCACAGGCGCAAATCCAAGTCAGTGATACCGGTCAGGGGATCAATCCGGAATTTTTTCCACACATATTTGATTACTTCCGTCAAGAGAATAGTACAACGACGCGGAGTGTTGGTGGATTGGGATTGGGGTTGGCAATTGTCCGCCACTTGATCGAACTCCACGGAGGTAGGATTGCGGCTGAAAGTGAGGGAATTGGAAAGGGAGCAACGTTTACGGTGAGGTTACCTCTGATCTCGGATTCGCAAACTAAGATTCAGAATTCCGCGCCAGAGGATGAGGGTATGAAGCTGTAACTTAATTTCTGAACAAAGCTACCCATTGCTACTCTTTTTGGGTAGCTCTGCTATAAGCTGGTCAACAAACTCCCTAAAACGTTCTTGCCAGTCGGGAACCTCTTTAAGCTTTTCCTTTTGTCCCTCATACCCTTTAAATGCGATCGCTTCTTTATCTAGTGGTCGCTTCAGCCGTTTTTTGGCTCCTAATTTATGCCCTTTTTTAAAAGTCATTGACAATTGTTTAGCTATCGGTTAACTTATAGTTAGACTATAACACGAGGTCGATATGCTACTAGGATTTAAGACTGAGTTGCTTGTTATTAACAAGCAACGCACCCTACTAGCTAAACACTGCGGAGTTGCCCGTCATGCTTGGAATTGGGGTCTAGGATTAACTAAACAGATTCTAGACCACAACAAAGATAACCCAGACGAAAAAATTAAATTACCGACTGCGGTAGACCTCCATAAATGGCTTGTAGCGATGGTCAAGCCGCAATGTCCCTGGTACTACGAGGTGAGTAAATGCGCTCCACAGTATGCTTTAAGACAACTGTCAGAAGCATGGAAGCAAGCATTTAAGAAAATTAAACAACCGCCCCGATTTAAAAAGAAAGGACGAGCTGATAGTTATACTGTTGATGGTTCATTGGCTGTCGAACATTTCCGCGTCAAAGTTCCCGTAATTGGTTGGATTAAAACTTATGAGCGCTTACCAGTTGAACAACAGCCTAAGTCTTTCACGATAAGCCGTACAGCCGATAGATGGTTTGTAAGTTGGAAGATTGAGATTGAGCTGACCAACGAGCCTAAATCAGTCCCTGTAGTCGGTGTTGACCTTGGTGTTAAAGTATTGGCAACACTATCAACTCGCCAGGTTTTTGAAGGTGCTAAGAGCTATTCGTCTTACGAGAAGAAACTATCTCGGTTGCAATGGTTGCACCGTCATAAAGTCAAAGGTTCTGCTAATTGGGGAAAAGCTCAAATTCAGATAGCAAGGCTGCATAGAAAGATAGCTAATATCCGCAAAGACACATTGCATAAGCTGACATCCTATCTTGCCAAGAACCACAGCAGGATTGGGATTGAGGATTTAAATGTGTCAGGAATGTTAGCTAATCACAAACTAGCCAAAGCTATCCAAGATATGGGATTTTACGAGTTCCGTAGGCAGCTTGAGTATAAATGTGAACTGTATGGTTCCGAATTGGTCGTTGTTGACCGTTGGTTTGCCAGTAGTAAGACTTGCTCAAGATGTGACACCAAAAAAGAAACACTCAGTTTAAGTGAGCGAGTGTTCAAGTGTGATTATTGTGGTCTAGAAATAGACCGAGATTTAAACGCTTCCATTAATTTGGAAAGAGCCGCCAGTTAGGTGGTGCTAGCCTGTGGACAGAGTGCTGCCGACAGTTCTGGATGAAACAGGAAGTAAACGCCAAGGTCAACAATTTATATAGTTGGGTAGCCTTGGGTAGGTTTTATATAACGGTTTGGATTTAACCGATGTGACGGTATTCGTGGTTGAGGATGAGGTGGATACGCTCGAGTTGCTCACCATTATCTTGGAAGCCTACGGTGCAAGGGTTGAGGGGTTCACTTCCGCCAATGAGGCGCTTGCTGTGTTGTCTCAAGGGCAACCTGATGTGCTAATCAGTGATATTGGGATGCCAGGAATGGATGGCTATGAGTTCATTCGTCAGGTGAGAAAACTACCACGCGATCGCGGCGGGCAAATTCCGGCGATCGCACTGACGGCTTATGCGGGAGAAACTGATCATGAAAAGGCAATAGCAGCGGGCTTTGATCTTCATATGTCTAAGCCTGTTGAACCCGATCAGATTATCGAGGCGATCGCGAATCTAGTGAAGCTTTGAGTTTTGAGTTTTGAATGGCGCTGTTTACATGTCATGGGGAAATTCTATAGCGCAGCGGTGACAACGTTCCAGATAACTGCCAGCAGGGCGATCGCCGGCATGATAGTCCACACATTCTTGAAATAAAGGCGCCGCTTCTGAACAGGAACCAAAATGATATAACAAAACTGCCCTTTCAAACGTATCTTTCGTAACATTTTTTGCCTCTCGTAATTCCGGTGAATCGGCAGAAAACACTTCAAATAAACCAACCGCTTTAGCTTTGCCTTTGGCTTTCACTTGTTCGATAAATCGAAAATCGTATTCTAAGGGATTATTTAAACCTGCCAAAGTTTGATGGGTGATTAACAACGAAACCCCATATCGTTTGGTTAACCCTTCTATGCGCGAGGAGAGGTTCACCGCATCCCCAATCGCTGTTCCATCCATGCGCCCAAATCCGCCAACTGTACCTAACATTAACAATCCTGTATGCAAACCGATACCAATCCGTAGGGGTTTCAGATTCTTATCCTGTCGCGTTTTATTATATCTTTTCAATTCTTGTAACATGGCGAGCGCTCCTTTAACAGCATCATCGGCAGAATTGGGAAAGAGTGCCATAATCGCATCGCCGATATATTTATCGATAAATCCGCCATGGCTTTGAATTTGTGGCTCCATATAACCCAGATATTCATTAATAAAGGCAAAGTTTTCGGCTGGGTTCATCTGTTCGGAAATCGTTGTAAAATCGCGGATATCAGCGAATAAAACGGTCATTTCCCGTTCGACTTGATCACCGAGTTCCACATCAACAATGCTTTCTTTGTCTAAAAAGCTGAGAAACTGAGCCGGAATGAACCGCTCATACGCCGCGTTTAAGGTGGTGATATTGTCATAGAGTTTGGCATTTTCTAAAGAAATAGCGGCTTGGGTGGCGAGGGTTCGCAACAATGCCATACGCTGTTCGGTAAAGGCTCCCGTGGTTAGGTTATTTTCTAGATAGATAATCCCTTGGAGTCTCCCTTGATTGATTAAGGGGGTGCAGGCGATGGATAGACACTGATACTTTTGAATGTAGGGATCGTTGGTAAAGTTGTCTTCACGAGTTGCATCGTTTAAAACAACAGTTTTACAAGTGCGGGCGACATAATGGACAATTTTTGAGGATAGCCGTTCAAACTGATCCAAAGGAAGCGATTGCAGTACGGGAATTTCCTGGGATTCAGCTTCTTTTGTGGCTTCGACACATAACCCATTACTGCTGGGTAAAATCAAGATCCCGCGTTGCGCTCCGGCATTTTCGACGAGAATATTCATTAAAGTTGCCAGCAATTTATCTAAAACTATTTCGCTGGAAATGGCATTGCTTGATTTGATCGTTGTGGCTAAGTCTAAAATTTTCGTATCCGTCGAGTCGTTTGTCGTGTAACCCTGAAAGGTTGCCAAAATAGAGGGAAAAACTGTTAGCGATCGCAAAAACTGTGGATACTTAGCTTCTAACTCCTTTACTTTCCGTTTAGCCCCCCAAATTTTATACCCATAATGGGCATTTTTTATATATATTTTGGCAAATTCTGTCTTGCCTTTCGCCAGCCAAAATTTAGCCGCTAGTTCGTTTGCCAACGCTTCATTTTGGATAAATTTGTTTGTCCGCGCCGAATCAATAGCGCGATCATACAACTCCATGGCTTCTAAATGATCTCCAGAAATCCGCGCCATTTCTGCGGCGATCAACAGATATTTATGCAGAAAGTTTTCTGGACAATTATCTGCCCATATTTTCATTTGCTTTTGATTACTTTCTAACTGCTGCCGATAGTGCTTTTGAGTTCCCTCGTTTGCCTGTGGATAAAGGGATGCCAGAATTAATGAATGGTGAAAATTATGTTCCGAGACTTGGAAATGACCTAAAACAAAATCTATCGAGTTGCCAGCCTCTAAAATTGCCGCTAAAGCCAGCTCAAATTCTTCATATAAATACAAAATTTGGGCTTTAAAAATATTAAACGTACAAAGCCAAGCAAAACTGTTATGGGTTCGACAGGTTTCTAGATAGTCAACGTCATTAAAATCCTCGTTGTAAAAATCTAATTTCCTCTCAGTCATTCCCATTAAATTCAATAAAGCCAGTTGAAACCCCACCATCCCATCAATTGCCCATTGATTTTTTGTCTTTTGCAAAAACTGTAAATAATTGGGCATAATTTCGCTAATTTCTTTAAGATTAACTCCTTGATAAAACAAGTAACGTAACTGATGTTCCAGAGCATATCCAGAATGCCGTAATTCTCCCGATGACAAACCCGCATGATAGGAATCATCGAAAATCTGTCGCGCAAACTTGATCGGTTTTACCCAATGATTTAAATGACCGGCGAAAATCAAACAAGCCCCACATTTTTGGAGCTGACTGTTGAAGCGCTCACTCAACCTTACCGCCACACAACCAAACTCATACCCTGCTTGATAATCCCCTAAAACAGAACCCAATATAATTCCGTAAGTCACATACCCCTTTGCCGATTCGGGAATATTGCCATAAGTTAAGAAAAGATTCGCCATCTTGACGACAATAACAGCGTAGAGTTCCTGATTAAAAAAGTAAGCGGGGGGATCGATATTTTCCAACAGTTCCCCAACCATTTTTTGTTCAGGAATCGCGATTTCAGGTTCAGATAACAATGAGGCAATTGGGCGCTCGCCTAAGTTTTGTTTCGCCAGTTCGATTTCTACAGCAAGAGCCGTTTTTAGGTCGGTTTTCGGTAAATCAACCCCAAACAACGCCAGAGCTTTTCGTCCCGTTTCAATCGCCTCTGAGTAGTTAGCCATCAGCGTGTATTGAAGAATCAGCAGTTTATAAATTTCGGCTTTATCCAGTGCGGATTTAACCTGTTGTAGGGTAGAGTTAATCAGTGCTTCTGATGCCTCAAAATTACCGTTTAAATATTCAACAAAAATTCGTTCTTTATACAAATCCAAAACCAAGTCATAGTGAGTTAACCATGCCTCATTAGTCAACCCCTCCATCCCGACAACTAAATAGTCTCTAGCCGCCTCATAAGCGTTGGCATCTTTGGCTTGTTTTCCCGCCAGCAGGTTTAACTGGACTAACTCCAACCGTTCTAATTCATCGGTGATCAGCGAGCGACTCGCATTCAAGCGATCGACGATTTCAAAAATTCTTTCTGTTCGTTCTTGGCTATCGAGATTCGCCAACAACAGGCGACCTATTTTTAAATTAAATTCTTTTCGTTGCTGAACACTGATCAAGGAATAGGCAGCTTGTTGAATACGATCATGTCCGAATTTATAGGACTGAATTATCAGATTTTCATCGGCTTCGGATAACGGAAAAATAAACCCGCGTGCCAAGGACACTTTTAATAAATTAAATACTTCTTGAGCAGATTTTTGCTCAACCCAGGTCAGAAGTTTTAAGTTAAATTCTGCTCCACAACAAGCCGCTAGGGATAAAAGATTTCGGCTAATGGGTGGTAATTTTTGTAGTTTACTCACCATCAATTCCACGACATTATCCGTAAACCCCGTTCGTTCAATCGCTGCCAGATCCCATTGCCAACGTCTCTGTTCGCGATTAAATTGCAGCAATTTTTCACTAGACAAGGCTTGTAAAAATTCATTGATAAAGAAAGGATTACCGCCAGTTTTTTGCCAAACTAAACGGGCTAAATCGCGAACTATTTCCGCCTCCTGCTGGAGGGTATCGCTGATTAAACAGGTAATTTGGTTTAGGGATAAAGGGGTTAACGTAATTTGGGTAATCTCGTCACCCTTATTTTGCTGAAGTTTTTGCAGGGAAATTGCCAACGGATGACTAACCGAGACTTCATTATCGCGATAGGCTCCTAAGAGCAAAAGAGATTGGGTTTCACCGTCAAGCAAAATCCGTTCCATGAGTTTCAATGTCGCTAAATCCGCCCATTGCAAGTCATCGAGGAAAATTACCAAAGGATGCTCGACACTGCAAAAGGTACGGATAAAATTCTCAAAAACCAGGTTAAAGCGATTTTGTGATTCGTTGGCGCCTAATAGGGGAACAGCAGGTTGTTTACCGATAATCAGTTCAACTTCGGGAATAACATCAATAATAATTTGTCCGTTAGTTGCCAACGCCTGCAAGAGTTTGTCTCGCCAGATTTGTAATTTAAACTCGGTTTCTCCTAATAATTGTTCAATCAATCCGCGAAAAGCGGCAACGATGGCAGAATAGGGAATATTATGTTTAAATTGGTCGAATTTCCCCGAAATAAAATAACCCCGACGTGCTGTAATTGGTTTGTAAAGTTCTTGGACGAGAGAGGATTTGCCAATACCGGAATACCCTGCCACTAACATCAGCTCAACCTTTCCTGTCTCGGCAACTCGTTCATAAGCAGCAAGTAACGTGGCGATTTCTGTTTCTCGTCCGTAGAGTTTTTGGGGAATTTGAAAGCGATCAGAACTATCCTGTTGACCGAGAGGAAAGGGAACAATCGTGCCTGTTTCGGTTAATTGTTTGAGGCAGGTTTCTAAATCAGCTTTTAATCCATAACTACTTTGATAGCGCTCCTCAGCATTCTTTGCCATCAATTTCATGACAATCTCAAAAATGAATGTCGGGTGTGGGGTGGTGGGGATGGGGGGATTTTGGGCAATATGACAATGGACTAATTCCAAGGGATCAATAGTTTCAAAGGGTAACTTTGCTGTCAGCATTTCATAGAAGGTTACTCCCAAGGAATAAAAATCTGTGCGATAATCTAAGCCTCGATTCATTCTCCCTGTTTGTTCCGGGGAAATATAAGCCAATGTTCCTTCTAAAACATGGGGATTTTTCAGGGTGGGATTTTCTCGACTCAGTTGGGTAGCAATGCCAAAGTCAATAATTTTGAGTTCTTTGGTGTCGGGATTAAAAACAATATTGGCAGGATTAATATCTTTGTGAATAATATGTTGAGCGTGAATTTGTCCTAAACTATCGACAATGGAAATTGCCAGGACTAAAAATTCGCTTAGAGAGAGGGGTTCACGCTGTTGCAGCCATTGTTTGAGGGAAATTCCGCCAAAATCCTCTAGAGCGATCGCGTAGCTTCGTCCCCATTCTTCGAGACTGTAGGCTTTGGCGATACCTGGAGACTCTAACTGGCAAGTGAGGTGATATTCTTGTTTATAGCGTCGGATTTGCTCTGTCGTGGGATAGTCTCGGTTGAGAAATTTGAGGATGACGGGTTGGCGATCGCGAATTCGCCGAGCGTGATACACTTGCGAGTTCTCGCTGTCGTGGATTTGCCTGAAATCTTCGTATCCAGCAAGAGAAACCATGAAATGTCCGACTAGAAGGGAAAAATCAATATTCTGGTTGTAACATATTTAATCTCTTTTCCCAGACGTTCTACCTTTACATTTCTACATGTTCCCAAGATGCTTCTTGCATCGCGTCTCTACTTATGACGGTGACAGCGTTGGAGATAACTTTGAGCGGCGCGATCGCAGGAATCCTCCACGTATTCTTAAAATAAACGTGCAGCTTCGGTAAAAAAACCAAAGTGATAGCACAAAACTGCCTGTTAAAACGTATCTTTTGTTGCAATTTTTGCCTCTGGCAATTCAGGTGAATCGGCAGAAAACATTTCAAATAAAGAGTATCAATCTGCCAAAACCATCTTAGGCGCAAGCACTAACTCACATTCTGATTCAATCACCTGAGTAATACCCAAAAATGTCCCATTTTCGTGATAAACTCGTCTAATATTGCCAGCAGAATCAGTAGAGACATCTTGATCGGTCATATCCTGTTCATCTAAACCGTGATCATTTCCTGGCTCATTACCCTCTACCTTGTGATCTATGCCTTCTGCCTTTTGGATAATACGTTGACCCTGACACCAACGACGAGCATCATCTGCTGATAACGTAACCTTCCCTAAATGTTCTAACGCAGCTTCTGGTGGAATGGAATTAAAGGTTCCTGCTTCTACCTGTTGTGCCAATTCCTCTAAGGTTAAACTCTGTTCTAAACTAAATCCACTGCTTTGAGTACGAATCAGAGACGCTAACGTTCCACCAGTCTTAAGCACCTCTCCCAAATCACGAGCAATGGAACGAATATAGGTTCCCGCACCACAGGCGATCGCAACATCCAATTCTGCCCATTCCCCTGGACGCCAATCTAACACCTCAATCTGATACACTTCAACCTGTCGCGTCGGAATTTCCGCCGTTTTACCCGCCCTCGCTAAATCGTACAATCGCTTCCCCTGAACCTGAACCGCACTGTACATCGGGGGAATTTGCTCGATTTTTCCTTGAAACTGTTCCAGCAAAGGCAAAACTGTCTCCTGGGTTAACCCAGATGCAGAAGCACTCGCCACCACCTCTCCCTCTAAATCATCGGTTGTTGTCTTCACCCCCAACCGAATCGTCGCCCGATATGCCTTATCTGAGGTCATATACTGTAACAAACGGGTAGCTCTACCCAGTGCGATCGGCAAAACCCCCGTAGCCCCTGGATCTAAAGTCCCCCCATGTCCCACTCGTTTCAGCCGCAGCAGACGCCGCACTTTCGCTACACAATCGTGAGACGTGAATCCTGTGGGTTTGTTTAAATTCAAAAATCCTTGCATTCTTCAACACAGATTACACAGATAGCAATGACATTCACAACAAGACTCAATCGTGAACAACACAGATTGTCACAGACAACTAAACAATCTCCCCGACAATCTAACTTTGCCCCCTCACAACCAACACATCTGTGAAATCAGTGCGACTAACCTATCCCACCCCACCCCTACCAGTTCGATAAAATCCGTGAAATCAGTGTTGCTATAAACAGCAACAACATTCAAGCAATACTAGCTGAGTAATTTCCTCCTTTGGGCAATGAAACTTGAAGTGGTACTGATAAATCAATTATTCAGTTACACAGCTTCCTAGATTCTAGTTGAGGAACTATCAACGTTCTCGATGAATGTTGCTGCTGTTATGGCTTTCGTTGCTATCTTCTGATGAGACAGATATTAGATAAGACAGGTTTTTTATTCCTCCTAATTCTAACGTTTGTAGACTAAGCTGTTTTATCTGTCACCAGAACTTATGTAGCTTTATATTTAATTTAGCACGATTTCTGAGAGAGGCAACCCCTTGATACAGTCTTTTATATTTGTTTAAAAACTACAAAAACCTGAAACATAAGTTTACGGAAGGGGAATTAAAAGCGGTGCTTGTGGTGAGGGGGAGGAGTTCCTCTGTTCATCCGTCTGTTCAGAGAGCTGATTTAGGGTTAAAGACTCGACTAAACTCAAAGGCATGGCGTCTTGACTGAGGAATTGTGCATAAGCCGCACTGAGGTAAGGCTGGTATTCAGATTGACCCGCGATATAGGCTTTAAAAAAGGCAACACTCAGCGCCTGGGTATAGGCTTGAGCAATTGCTGGATCAGGACCCATCACTTCTGCCGGCAATTCTACCGCCGTTGTCGAGACACCGAGATTAGAGAAGTGAGTGCCTTTATTCTGCAATACTAAATACTTATTCGGCGACTTTAGCCAGGTAAAGGGTTGAATCTGTTCCGGGAGGGCGGGTGCTACGGTATCATTACTCCCGGAAATTAGCATCAGGGGGATTTGAATCTGAGCAAACTCAGATTTACCAAAGATAGCACTGCCCACGGGATTAATTGCGATCGCGGCTTGAATCCGTGGATCACGAAAGTCATAGTCCGCTATCGGTAATTCCAATGTCCGACATTGCAGCAGCAGTGATACATTCAAGGAATCCTCTGACTCCCCACAAACTTGCTGCAATCGCTCAAAATTAAATTCAGCACCCGCTAGCGCCAACAGGGTGTAACCCCCAAAGGATTGACCCAATACACCAACGTTGTCCAGATTTAACTGTCTTTGATCGGACTGTTCGAGTTGATCGAGCAAAAAGGTAATATCCAAGGGACGGTTAATGAATTCTGACGGCGGCGTCACCTCACTGGCTAATCCTCGACTCAGTGCTTGTAATTGATTCGCATTACTGCCAGGATGTTCCGGTACCGCTACGGCAAAGCCATAAGACGCTAAGTGCTGCGCTAAATACTCAAACGTCATCCGATCAGAACCGAGTCCATGGGAAATTACAATTAGGGGAGTCAACCCAACCCTTGCCATATCAGAAGAGGGTAAATACAAATCCACTGGAAATCGGCGTCCTCGACTCGGATCACTCAACGTCAGGGTTTGTTTAGAATAGGCAATCGGTCCGGGTGCCGCCAAGTCGGGTAATTCGGAAAAGTTGGGTAGCATTCGGGGAAACTCGGACTCTATCTGAGCTTGAATTTCCGCCATCGCCTCCTGATTCACCCCGGCTATTGCCTGTTGGGTTTGCCGACTCAACCGAGACAGTTCTTCAATAATTTCAAAACTACGGGCAGAGTTAATCCTTATACCATAAGTGGGAAACTCCTGCAGTACATTTAATAATGTTAGCCCCTCCGGTTGAGCCGCCGCTTTGATTAATGCAGCGCGAATGGCATAGAATCCCTCTTGACCGGCTTTGGTTTGAATTACTTCCCCCAACCGTTCCAGAATTGCTTCCCCTTGAGGCGAATAGAGAAACTGTGCGATCGCGACTGGACTCACATCGATAGGTGTGACTAAAACTTGCCGTAACCGTTCTAACTGTTGCGGTTCCACATAACTGGCATAAAACGCCAATTCCGGCTCAATTTTACCCTCGGTGGCGTAAATTTCTAGTGCCGCAATAGACAGAGAAAATTCTAAAGGACCATAGGGAATATAGATTTTCGTCGCGCCCTGAACCGGACTAGACATGATCACCGGCGCAACAGATAATCCCAGATTCACTAAGGCAAGCCCTAATTTGAACAGGGGATTAGTGATTGGGGATTGGGGATTGGGGATTGGCACAGTTATTATAATGTCCGTTTAAACTGAGATCTTGCTCCATTCTCAATAGGGCGGTTGAAACCGCAGCTACACAAATGAAACCCGCCGAGGCTTCGGCAAGCTTCGCTCCCCCCGGCTTCCCAAACTCTTAATCTTATGTGAGTCTGCCCAGGCGGATTTGGTTTGGGGAGCCGGAAGCTCCTCCAATCATAATTCAAAATTGATATCTCTTGCTATTAAAATCATCCCATTGCCCCCACATCCAAAGCTTGTCGAACTTGCGGCAGCGCTTCATATAGAATAGAGCTGCTTTATCCTGATTATTTTCTCGACAAATTTCTTTAAATATTTTATATCCTTCGGCAAATCTTCGGCTATAAAAAAGATGAATTCCCAACTCGAAGTTACCTCGATGCTTAATTTTTAGATTAACCGTCGTCAGCGGATCACCATCAAAGGCTTCAAAAACAGAGACGGCTTTTTTCCTTCCTTTGACAGGAACTTTCCCTAAAAATCGGTAATTATAGCTTAGGGGATTATCCAGACTCAGCAAAAACTTTTCACTAAAGATAATCGACGCCCCAAAAATCTTCGTCAATCCTTCCAAACGAGATGCCAGATTCACGGCATCAGAAATAACTGTTGCCTCCATCCGTTGTTCTTCGCCAATAGTACCTAGCATCAGACTACCACTATGGAGTCCCATGCCAACCGAAATCGGCAGGTTTCCCTTTTTTTCTTGCTTACCGTTATAGATGGCGATCTGTTTTTGCATCTCAATCGCCGCGTCCAATGCTTCTTCAGCTTTTTCCGGAAAGACTGCCATGACTGCATCACCAATGTACTTATCGACAAAACCATTGTGCTGGCGAATAGTGGGGACAACTTTCTTAAAATAATTATTGATGAAATCAAAATTTTCCTGGGGTGACATTTTCTCAGATAGGGTAGTAAATGACCGAATATCTGCAAACATAATTGTCATATCCCTTTGAACGCAATCCCCCAATTTAGCCTCACTGAGGTTGGTATATCCTAAAATCTGTAGCAATTTAAGCGGGATGAACCGGTTGCAGGTTGCATTGATTTGGGTAAGTTTCAGATAAGGATTAATCCGGGCAATCATCTGATTGGGGTCAAGGGGCTTAGTCCAATAATCATTGATGCGGTAGCTCCAGATTTTTTCCCAGTCCGGTGGTTTTTCTTTATCGTCAACGAGAATAATTGGCAATTCATTGGCTGAGAAAAAACGGCGAATGCTTTGACAAAGGTCATAGCCATTCATTTCGGGCATTACGGCATCCACAATCAGCAAGTCAGGCTTAAAGCCTTTTTCGACTTCTGCCAAGGCTTGTCTACCACTAGATGCCTGTTTTATGACGTAAGATTGAGAAGACAAGATCGAGTCAATCAGGGGCTGCCAATTGACAAGTTTATTGTCTACAATTAAAATTTTAAATGATTGGATTAAGTCTGTGGCTGATTTAAATTCGGCTGATATTTTTTGGGGGGGTTTTACTAGAGACAGAGGGTTTTTCACAGACGCCGCCAATTCGGTTTGTTGATTGCCAGAAATGGGGAGCGTTAAAATAAAGCGTGAACCCTGGTTGCCGATTGATTCAATTCGGAGTTGACCGCCGTTGAGTTCTACCAAACGACTGGTTAAGATCAATCCTAAAGCGGTACTGCTATACTGTTGGATTGTGGCACTATAAGCATTTTCCAGTAATTGATCTGCCGGAATGCTGATGCCGATATCCGCCACAGTCAGTTCTAATTGATCAGGGGTGATAGTTGCACAAATGTCGATCGCGCCTTTTTCGGTAAACTTAATCATGTCAATGATTAAGTTATACAAAATTTGCTGCAATTGATTGGCATCAGCATTGAATTGGGGGAAATCAATGGCAATGGAGTTACGTAATTGTAATTGTTTGGGGCGGATCAAGGGTTGACAAAGGTCCAACACCTCTTGAGCGATGGAGCGTAGATCAACTGACTGATAGAGACATTGAGGAGGATTTGGCTTTAAGGTGAGGGCATCGAAAAGGGTATCGGTAAAATTGGCAACACGCTTAACCTTTGCCATCAACGCAGAAAGGTTAGGATTGGGCTGTTGTGAAAGAAAATTAAGGTCTTTATCAGACAAATATTCAGCCATGTCTTGGAGGCGATCGCGAAATGTTGGCGTTTGGTTAAATGTCTGGTTGAGAACCTTGGGCTTGTGCCAAAAAGGGGTAGCATCATTATTGGTATTTAGGGCTGGGTTCGTGGCGAGTTTAGCCGCAACCGTTGAGGGAGTGCGATCGCCTGATCGTTTCAGATTCGGGTTATCCTGAAACGGTAGCAATGCTGGAACTTCACCCAACAAAGGGTTTTCGGCATCATCTTGAACCTTGGCGAACACCTTAGCCAATCCGAAGGCGATCGGGAGTGCCAAAATTAAACTCAGACTCACCAGGCTCAAAACCAGCCAGAGGAGTTTCTGGGTGGGATAAAATTCTTCAGTGAGATAGCCAGATGCCAGATAGAAAAAACCGAGATTGGTACTAATGATGGCAACGACACACAGAAGGATGACGGAGCGTTTCATAAGGTTTAGAGTTTGGGATGGTTAAATGCATCGATTTGATCAAGTCAATGCCAACTCACGGCTTCTATTGCTGATCTAGATGTAATATTGGCGATCGGTTCTCAACGCTTCCGAAAAAAACTGATATTTTACATCATCCGCCTCAAAATTCAACTGATCCGATAAAAATCTGCTAAATTTTTAGGACGGTGCTTCTTGCCAAAACCTGGGTAGCCGTAGGAGACTGACATCGGTAAAAATTGGTGCTGGGTTGGATTGCCCCAGCCAACGTGCTTTCTGGCAAGCGCCGATCCACTGAGTCATCGGAGAAGGAACATGACGGCATTAAAAGGACGAGACGTGTTAGGTTTAGCTGACCTGAGTGCGAGTGAAATTCACGAACTGTTGCATCTAGCTACCCAGTTGAAAATCGGTCAGGTTAACCTGCGATGCAATAAGGTGTTAGGGCTTTTGTTTTATAAGGCATCGACCCGAACCCGAGTCAGTTTTTCGGTGGCAATGTACCAACTGGGGGGTCAGGTTATTGACTTGAACCCCAATGTTACCCAGGTGGGTCGGGGAGAACCTGTGGTAGATACAGCCCGGGTCTTGGATCGGTATTTAGACATCCTGGCAATTCGCACCTTTGAGCAAAAAGAATTAGAAACCTTTGCTGAGTATGCTCAGATTCCCATTATTAATGCCCTGACTGACTTAGAACATCCTTGTCAGGTCTTGGCAGACTTGTTGACTATTCAAGAGTGCTTTGGGTCACTTGCGGGTGTAACGGTAGTGTACTTGGGAGATGGTAATAATGTGGCTCACTCACTCATGGTAGGATGCGCCCTCATGGGTATGAATATCAGAGTTGCCACACCATCAGCTTACCAACCGAATAGTTTAATTGTAGATCGAGCTAAACAACTGGCGGTATCGAGTGAAATCACGATTACGGATGATCCTAAGGCAGCGGTTAAGGGCGCTAATGTGATTTATACCGATGTTTGGGCAAGTATGGGTCAGGAGGCGTCAGCCGATGCACGAATTCCTGTATTTCTACCGTATCAGGTCAATGAACAACTCTTGAGTCTAGCGGCACAGGATGCGATCGTGTTGCACTGTTTGCCCGCCCACCGAGGCGAAGAGATTACCGCAGAGGTGATGGAAGGTTCGCGATCGCGCATTTGGGATCAAGCCGAAAACCGGATGCACGCCCAGAAAGCTTTACTCGCTAGTCTTTTAGGCGCTGATTGAGGTATATCCAGGGATTCTAGGAGCTCTTGAAGCAAGCCAAAAAGCGCAGCATCCTCTGTCCTCCCCCCTCTTGTCGGGGGGAACTAGGGGGGTTGGGATTGGGTTTGGGTTTGAGGTAATCGGGCGCACGCCGTGCGCCCCTACATCAGGGATAATTCATGGGGTAGGGGCACCATATTATCGTACCCTATATCGTGCCCTAATCTAGCGGAATTTAACTCGCAGACGAGTCTTTGATACTCATAAACGAGTCTTGGATACTCATAAACGAGTCTTTGATACTCATAAACGAGTCTTTAATACTCATAAACGAGTCTTTGATACTCATAAACGAGTCTTTGATACTCACCGACGAGTCTTTGATACTCACCGACGAGTCTTTGATACTCACCGACGAGTCTTTGATACTCACCGACGAGTCTTTGATACTCACCGACGAGTCTTTGATACTCACCGACGAATCTATAATACTCGTCAACAGAATCCATCTCCTCCCCACCCTGTAGAGACGTTGCATGCAACGTCTCTACAATGCCATGGCGCGTCTCTACAACTGGGATGCAGCCCAGCCAAACCTGAATCACAAAACAATCAGGCTAAAGCCGCAATAATTCTTTCTGTGCCCGTATTCTTATCTAATCCTGCCTTTCCCAATATCCCTCAACCGCTTAACTCGTTGGCGCCGAACCCGCATCTGACTTGGGCGTCTTCGCCTTCATCGCCTTAAACCGTTCTCCTAATTCCTCCGCCGCCGCCTTTAAACCAGGGGTGCGCTTAGCCGCCGTCTTCACATACTCATACACCTCTAAACTACTCGCCATCGCCTCACTTCCCACCGCCAGCAGCGTATCATCTACCTTTTCCTCCAGTTGGCGCAACTCCAAGAAAATTTCCTGCAGCGCCAGTGCTAACTTATAATCCTGGACAAATTCATTAAAATCAAAGCTATTGGGCAAAATATCCGGATTCGACTGGGCAATATTTAAACTATTCTGGACAAATCCCAAGCTTTTATCCCCCATCTTAAACAGCTTACGGCGTTCTTCAACACTCAGATTCACCAAGAACGAGAGTTTTTCCTCAATGGTTTTGATAGCGGCTTTAATCGCTTCTTTATCTTCGTCCGAAAGCGTCGCGCTAATATTTTGGTAGGGCATAATCGTTATCCTGAAAAGATTCTGTGAATAGATGAGCTAATCCAGATTCAGTCGGTGCTAGGGTTCAGTGATCACAAATAAGCCAAAAGTATAGATGACTGAATACTGAAGTTGAGTTCATCTATATAATAGGATGCCAGTTTTTTGGACAAATTGCCCAGTCGAAGCTTACAGGTTTGTCAAGGTTGTAGGGGCGCACGCCGTGCGCCCCTACATCAGGGATAATTCATGGGGTAGGGGCACGATATTATCGTGCCCTAATCTAGCGGAATTCAACCGGGTATCAACTGTGGGTTAAACCAATTCCCAATCCCCATCCTCTACTCTCGACAAACGGGCAACCTCTGCCGCGCTTGCGGATGCGTCGCCAGATAATCCTTGAGCCAATCACAACCATTGGGTTTGGGTTTGAGATAATCGGGCGCACGCCGTGCGCCCCTACATCAGGGATAATTCATGGGGTAGGGGCACGATATTATCGTGCCCTAATCTAGGGAAATTCAACCGGGTATCAACTGTGGGTTAAACCAATTCCCAATCCCCATCCTCTACTCTCGACAAACGGGCAACCGCTCCCGCGCTTGCGGATGCGTCGCCAGATAATCCTTTGTCCCCCCTTGGCGATATTCAGTCAGGGTAGTTATCCCCTCCGCTTGTAATTGCGCCCCGACAATTTGCAATTCAATCGGGCGCACCTTCCCCGTATCTCCGGCTAAATCCTGCACCAACTGCTCGACTAATTCCGACTCCAGATGAAACTGCGATCGCGCCGTCAACTGTTCAATAATCGCCTGGGCATCCTCTGGGGCAAAATCTCCCAACTCATAGCGATTACTTTTATTCAGAATATCATTATTAATCACATCAATCCGTGCCAGACGTTCACACTCCAACAGATAATGGAGATAATCTTCCCGCAGGGATAAAATAACTTTCACATCGGGGAGATTTAGACAATCACTGAGGAACTCAAAAAAGGGTTTTCTGGCGGCGGTATCCTGACAGACAAAGAAGAACTCTTCAAACTGGTCAAAAATCAATACCACTAACCGATGGCGCTGTTCATTTTGTCGCAATTCTGCCAGGATAGCAGTGGTGGAACCTAACCCCCCCAGCCCCCCTTCCCTCGCAGGGAAGGGGGGAGTATTTAAAGGATTGATCACCTGTTCGTTTCTGTCTTGTTCGTTTCTGTCTTGTTCATTTCTCCCTTCTTCTTTTCTCCCCTCTTCCACCCCCCTTTCAAAGGGGGGCAAGGGGGGATAGAAAGGGGTTGGGAGAGAGGTTTCCCCTTCTACCAACAATCGCCCCAATTCTTCCACCCAATTGGTATAAACCCGCAAGGGAATCGGTAAAACATCCAACGCCTTGACCATTTTCTGCCGTAACGCTGGCACCAATCCCCCATTCACTATCGAACTTTTCCCCACGCCCGATTGCCCATGAATCACGGTTAATTTACAATCATCACGGGCAATTCTACCGATTAAACGCTCCACATCCCGCCCTCTACCCGACGCCGTAATCTCCAACGCCACCTTATCCTGAGACTCTCCCGGTAAGGGTTGGAGGCGACTGGCGCCAATAAATGCCCGTAAGCCTAACTGACTTTCAACTAATCCTTGTTCTTGCTTAATCGCAAATGCTTTTAAATAGTCCTTTTGATTACAATAGAGCCGTTGCAGTTCTTTTAAACTGTCACTATAAACCTGGGGATTAGCCTGGGGATGGGTTTAAACTCTCACCCGTTCCAATGTCTCAATCGCCGAGGGAATTTGATTTAATCCTTGCTGGGCTTTGGCTAAGAGGAATAGATATAAACTATGTCCCGTAAATAGTTGACAAGTCGGTTGATTAAGGCGGGAACGTAAAACAATCGTCCGTTCCAATGCCTCAATAATCTTACCGCCCCGAACTGAGGCAAAATCAATATAATACAGCTTATCTTCAGGATTCGCGATCGCGAGGGTTTTACTCGGATCACAAGCATCAAAGAACCTCAAAAAATCTAATTCCATTTTTGTTTAACGTCGTTCACCCCAATCTACTAGCTCGGCACACCTCATTTGGTGGATTAGAATTGTAGGGGCGCACCGGCGTGCGCCCATCAAACCGTCAAATCTATGCCACCATTTTAGCTGTGTCTCTCCAGTATTGGCTCGGCAAACCTCATTGGGTGGATTAGCCTGATGAAACAGCAAAATAGAAATAAAACCGCGATTAAATTAAAGGCGTGACAGCTAATCAGGAATTAGACAGTAAAGTAAACACTATACTAACCCCAACCAATCCCAGTAACCCGACGACGGCTGGGTGACGCTGACACCACAATTTTGCCGCCTGTAAGGGACTACGACGCGGCATATAAATCGTTTCAGGTTTCAGGGTAGACTGATCTTTATCTGTATAAAGGGTGCATTCCTTAGCATAAGGACGTTGAGGAAACGTACAGGTATCATCGGCATGATAGAGACAGGTTTGACACAAATACTCTTGCTCCACGGCTTGGTGTAAGGTAATACCTGGATGACCGTAGGCTTTGAGAATCATGCCACAATGAGGGCAAGTAATTTCTTGATTACTGATAGATTGATGGCAACGGGGACAACTAGACATCAGGTCTAACGTTAGCTGGGTGTTTGAGGAAATTTTCTGACTTGATATTCACTCGCCTGAATCATCTGATACGCTTTGCCAAACTCTTGCTCAAACCGCTTGTGGGTTTTATCCAACTGCTCTTGTGGAACAGCTTCCCACTGTTCACGGCTTGTCCAACGAATGATCAGGATGACCTCAGCAGGAGTTTCTGGCTCAATCCAGACTTCTTTGCTGATGAATCCTGGACAGCTAGCCAGCATGGATGTCCAGATTTCGGCATCTTTCTGAATAAATGTTTCCCGAAGTTCGGGCGAGACTCTAAATTTAAGATACTCAATTACCATAACTAGGTACTTGCGCTTGATCGGATACTGTGCAACTGAGGCAAAAACGAACACAGCAGCAGTTATGGGCAAGATAGCACACAATGGAACTGGAGGTGGTAATCAACCTCCCTTCCCCTATCCTGGGGGAAGCACCGAGTTACAGGAACAGCGTATGGATAATAGAGATTGGCTAAAGCAGTTATTGATGGTTGGTGTAGGCACAACGTCCATGGTGGCAGACAAACTGCGAGAAGTTAGCGATGAATGGGTAAAAGATGGAAAAATTAATCCAGAGCAAGCCCAAGGATTCGTCGATGATATGGTGCAGCAGATCAAATCGGAGCAAGGTAACTTTGAAGTCAACATGGAACGACAGCTACGGAACCTCTTGCAGGAGTTAGGTGTGCCTCGGCAAACGGAAGTGGATGAATTGCGCGGGCGCATTGACCGGTTGGAACGTCAAGTGCGGGATCTAGAAAATAAGCTGTGGCGTTAATCAAGGAAGGATAGAATAGGAGGATAGATTTTGAGAGATATTCTAATCAGCTTAGGTGTTATTGTTGCCTGTGGATTGTTATTGGTGGTGACTCAACTCAGTCGAGGGAGTGCAACAGCCGACGAACTCAACCTAACCCAACCTCAATCCCTCACCCAAGTCACCCAGGCTAGCCCCATCCCTGACAATCAACCCATTGCCATGAATACAGAGTCCACTGAAGCACAGAACACCGAGCAGGACATTGTGACCACACCATCGGGTTTGAAATA
This sequence comes from Coleofasciculus sp. G2-EDA-02, assembly GCF_040226375.1. Taxonomy (NCBI): domain Bacteria; kingdom Bacillati; phylum Cyanobacteriota; class Cyanophyceae; order Coleofasciculales; family Coleofasciculaceae; genus Coleofasciculus; species Coleofasciculus sp. G2-EDA-02. The sequence goes on from NZ_JAVKEW010000122.1 coordinate 25,780, forward strand.
TGTCGAACTCAAAGAAGGTGACGGCGCACAACCCCAAAAAGGTCAAACCGTTGTGGTTCACTATACCGGAACTCTGGAAGATGGCATCAAGTTTGATAGTTCCCGCGATCGCAACCGTCCGTTTTCCTTTAAACTCGGTGTAGGAAAGGTGATCAAAGGCTGGGATGAAGGCGTTGCCACGATGAAAGTTGGCGGACGTCGGCGGCTGATCGTTCCCCCAGAATTAGGCTATGGTTCTCGGGGTGCAGGTGGAGTGATTCCGCCTAACGCGACTCTAATTTTCGATGTAGAATTGCTAAAAATTAGTTAAAAATCATCACCCCTTTCCCAGTCAGCTCTAATGATCACTGATTGGGATGGGCGAGATTGCGGAAGCGAGTATACTGAGGGTCAAAGATTAACTTCACCACGCCAGTTGGACCATTGCGATGTTTGGTAATAATCACTTCGGTGATCCCTTGATCTGGCGTATCCGGATTATAATACTCATCCCGGTACAACATAATCACTAAGTCCGCATCTTGCTCAATCGAACCCGACTCTCTCAAATCGGACATCATTGGTCGCTTATTGTTCCGGGCTTCTACGGCTCGACTAAGCTGAGATAGAGCAATCACAGGAGTATTCAGTTCCCGGGCTAACCCTTTGAGAGAACGGGTAATCCGAGACAGTTCTTGGACTCGATTATCACTACCACTCCCTTCCATTAACTGCAAGTAATCGATCAAAACCAATCCCAGCATTCCCCCAAGTTCAGCCTGGAGACGCCGCAGATTTGATCGCATCTGCATAACGCTGGGGTTAGGCGTATCCTCAATATAAATGGGTAATTCTGATAACGTCCCCAGCGCTTGAGAGAGAGGTTCCCATTGATTTTGAGTAATTCGCCCCGTTCGCAAATAGTTACTTTCAATGTTCGCCTCGCTGGATAAAAGCCGCTGGACTAATTGCGCCTTGGACATTTCTAGACTAAAAATTGCCACCGGAAATCTATCGGCAATATTGCGAGCCATAGCCAACGCAAAGCTAGTTTTTCCCATTGAGGGTCTTCCCGCCACAATAATTAGATCAGAACGCCCAAACCCACCCGTTAACGCATCCAAGTCATAGAAATTAGAGGGTATACCAGGCAAAGCAATCCCTTCATGAAGGGTTTCTATTTCCTGAAAGGTTTGAATTAATGTCTCAGCGATTGGCACTAACCCTTGTTGCGGGCGCACCTGAGTCACATTAAAAATTTTCTGTTCGGCTTGATCAAGAACAAAGTCCAACTCCTTATGCGTCTCGTAACCCAATTGAACAATCTCATTTCCCGATTGGATGAGCTGACGGCGCAGGTACTTATCCATCACCAACGCCGCGTAGCGGTCAATATTGACGGCTGACACCGTGCGTTCAATTAACTGCGCTATCTTGCTCTGACCCCCCACCTTGTCTAATAATTTATGGTCATACAACCAAGAGGTAACGCTCATGAAATCCGTTGGCTTAGCTTCATGATGCAGAATGAAGGCACATCTATAGATTTCTTGGTGAGCGCTAACGTAGAAGGCTTCTGGAGACAATAAATCCACCACTCGACTCATGGCTTCGGGGTCAAGCATGATCCCGCCCAAAATCGACTCCTCCGCCTCAATGATTTGAGGCGGTATAGAGCTACTGATGATTGAAAGATTAAAGTCTAGAGCCATCGCCAAAGATAGCGAGTACAACAATGTAGCAGAGGGCACAGGGCAGTAAAGTCAATACGACTTACAGGAAGTCCTAATTTAGTTTCCTTTTCCCCTGCTCCCCCGCAAGGGCGGGCGCGAGTCAAGTTATCAGTTTGTGCCAAAACCTGATCGGATCGGTAAAACCCGCCCCTATATCCAATGTAGAGACGTAGCCGGCTACGTCTCTACATCGGAGCAACGTGAATTTCTATAACTGCCGTAACTTCTGGATGCAGTTTGACTTGAGCTTTATAGAAACCTAGCTTGCTGATATCGGGAAGCGTGATTCCCCGACGATCTATTTCTTGGTTCGTCGCTGCTTGAATGGCTTCTGCTACATCGGCTGCCGTAACTGTACCAAAGATTGCCTCTTGTTCACCCACTTGCTTACGTATGGTAAAACGACCTATAGTTTCTAATGCCGTCTTACGGGCTTCAGCTTGCCGCTTTTCTTCAAGTAAACGTTGTCGCTCTTGTTCTTTGCGCCGCTCAACTTGCTTGAGAATGCCAGCAGTGGCTAAGGTGCCAATCCCATGGGGAATCAAATAATTACGAGCATAGCCAGGAGCGACATCCACCAGTTCGCCGGATTTGCCTAGCTTCCTAACGTCTTGATTTAAAACTAACTGTACACGTTTTGCCATTGTCTTTTTTGGGTACGGGCTGCTTAACTTAGACTATATGATGCTTACTCAGAACTCCAATTATACGAAAATTTGGGATTCGTGTAGAGACGTAGCATGCTACGTCTCTACACCCTGGGGTGAAGTACCCCAACTTGCTTCGCTCTTATTTGGGGCTTCCAACTTAGCTAAACAAGGACGGTCTTATTCGTCTTTGGGATTTCCCGTCTCATTCGCCGATGCCACGTTGGGCACTTTCTAATTCCTAAGAGCAGAAAGTCCAGAACTCAATCTGGTGATGGTCTTACTCAGCGTCCACAGGCAGCCGCCCGTCTTCCACAGGCAGTTATTTTTTACTCGTACAACATAACTTGGCTTATCTTTTACCGTAGGGCGTAACAAGAGCGAACCAGTGGTCATGTTCTTTCCCTAGCTGCGATGTTTGGAGCGACCAGCATCTTACTGCTACTTTGAAGTTAGCCTGTCTGATAGTCCATACGCAAGAGAAGGGTCAACAACCATTTTTATAGTAGCAGTCTGTTGATTGACTCCGTACCTCCGGAGGGTCCGCTGTCCATCCTCACCCTCCTGAGCCTGCGAAGGATCTGCTGAGGGTGAGGACTTCCGCGACTACGTTAAAATTGATCCTTCATCCCCCGCAACCGGGCAAAGGTTTGTACAGGTTCTGTACTGTTCACAGCTTTTTGGATTGTCGGTTGTTCCCAGCGCAAAAAGGGATTCGTCAGTTTTTCGACGCCCAGTAGGGAGGGTACTGTTGCCTCTAAGCGACGACGAGCCGCTTCAACGTCAATATATCGGCTGTGGAGGTGTGGGTTTTTGGGATCAACGGTGCGGGCAAATTTGAGATTTTTTAGGGTGTATTCATGGGCGCACCAGACACGAGTATTGTCTGGTAAAGCTCGTAGCTTGCTCAAAGAATCAACCATCTGTGTGGGTGTCCCTTCAAAAAGTCTGCCACATCCTCCGGCGAATAAGGTGTCACCACAGAATAATTCCCCCACGTCATCGCTGGTGACAGGGGGAAAATAGTAAGCGATATGTCCGCTAGTATGACCGGGAACAAAAAAGACCTCAGCCGTGCGATCGCCAAACTGAACCTGATCCCCCTCTTGTAAAAATACCTGTTGTCCCGGAATTCTGCCGCGATCTTGGGTTCCGCCATAGACACAGACATCAGGGTATCGCTGGATTAACTCTCGATTTCCACCCACATGATCCCAGTGATGATGAGTGTTAAAAATTGTTACTAACTCTGCACCCAGTTTTTCCAGATGCTGCCATACAGGTTGAGCCTCGGCTGGATCAACGACAGCAGCAATGTTCTGTTCGGGTTCATGGAGCAAAAAGATATAGTTATCCGAAAGGGCTGGTAGTCTATGGACTTGCATATTGAATCGTTCCTCCTCAGAAAAGTCTGTTATCAATCATTTTCCGTATTTAGAGATAAACCACCTCAATGGCAAATCCTCTGATTATGCCGACATTCTGAATAGGCATTAGATTAGAATGGAGCTACGAAGGAAGCCCTGAACCTTCATCCTATCTCTACTGCCGCTTACTCAGCTTTAGGTCAGGAACCCCATAGCTAAAGCTAGGGGCTTGAGTAAAGCCCATACCTGACCAGCCTAAGACCTGCGCGGTCTACGTTATGCCTAAGCGTTAAAGTTCGTACCTACAAATGCGTAGCTAGTTTGTAGCTCTACAACTTCAGCATTAAACAGGCTTACAGGGTTAAACCAGTGTGTTGGAGATAGTACCGAGGCATAACATTGGCGAAGCTAACATTACCCCGGAAACGGGAGTTAGGGGCAACCATACCCCTAAAAACTAACCCATATCGTACAGGTTGAAAGCGTGAGTCTGTAACTGCCCAGACGAAAGGTGAATGCAATACATCGAACGCGGTAAGTAAATCCAAGGCGGTAGGGGTTTCAATTCAAATATGCAGTCGTACACACGGGAAATGGATGCGATGCCAACAGCTTCTCACTCAAAGGAAGTCCTGTCGGACTGTGTTCCGTGTAAGGGGGCGAATTCCTCCCCATACATAAATGACAGGGGTTTCCATTTGCCCCCTTACCAACCCAATTTTCGATGACGAACCTCGGTTAACTAGGCTATCGTAAGTCAAGAGTATAGGTCACCACTAACAACGACTAACCGCCCATGGCAGGAACTGTTCAACGCCCCTCTAGTCCCGCGATCGCCCAAATTGTTGATCGGATTCTCGATACGGGTCAATTGAGTCGTTTGGAGTATCTTCAGTTGGTTACTACGATGCTTTCTGACTATAAAGTTACTGATGAAGAACGTAGTTATATCAATCGCGTATTGGATGAACGGCAAATGGGACGACTACAGTGGATCAGTTAAAAAAAAGCAAATCCTTGAAACCAAAGCGGAAAATTTCATTAGTTGTCAGTGACTTATCAAGCAGTGGATCTGGCAGGTGGGGCGGAGCCGTTCGACCATTTTTATTGTATAAAGCTCTACAAAAACTTGATTATGAAGTTGAAGTTATCGGATTTGTTCCCCACGAGCAGCGTCAAGATAGTCCGCCGCCAGAAATTCCGATTGTGACAATTCCCGCCTATAATTACCCAAAATTTCTTATTTCAATCAATAATTTAATTAAACATATCCAAGGAAATATTATTTATGCCAGTAAATTAAAACCAACCAGCTTTGGTGTTGCCCTCATTCAAAAGTTTAAAACCCGATGTCCTGTTCTATTAGATATAGACGATTGGGAGTTAAGTTGGTACGGAGGGGATGACTGGACATACCGTCCTAGCTTAAAACAATTCGCTAGAGATATTCTCAAACCTGAAGGCGCTCTCAGAAATCCGAATCATCCTGTTTATTTAAGATTGACAGAAGGCTTAGTTTCCCAAGCTGATGTAATCACAACTCACACCCATTTCATGCAAGAACGTTTTGGTGGTGTATATCTCCCTCAGGGCAAAGATACTACCGTATTCGATCCCAGTCAGTATAATCCAGAAACTAGTAGAACACGATATAATCTGTCTAACTATCGAGTTATCATGTTTCCAGGAGCGCCACGACCTTATAAAGGTGTAGAGGATGTTTTGCTCGCACTCGATCAATTAAATGAATCTGACTTAAGGCTTGTAATTGTTGGGGGTAGTCCATACGATGATTATGACCATCAACTTATGGAAAAGTGGGGACATTGGATTATCAAGCTACCAAGGTTACCTGTGTCAGCAATGCCTGAAGTCGTTGCAGCGGCTCATATTGTGGTCGTTCCTCAGCGAGATACTCCAGCCGCTAAAGCTCAGTTTCCCTTAAAACTAACTGATGCGATGGCAATGGGCAAACCAATTTTATCGACGCGCGTTGGCGACATTCCGGAAATTTTAGGAGACACGGGTTATCTGGTTGATGCCAGTTCTCCTGAACAAATTGCTGATAAAATTCGGTGGATATTCCAAAACTATCAAGACGCCAATGAGCGAGGAAAAAAGGCTAGACAAAGGTGCATAGAATGTTACAGTATAGACAAAATGTCAGACATACTATCTGAAGTCCTTAATAAGTTATAGCTTTAGATATTGAATAGACTGAAAAAATAAAACTATATGGCTTCCAATTTATTATCAAAAGTTCTTAGACGATATCCAGTACGAGTTACGACAACAGTTCTCTTGGGACTATCGGGTGGATTATTTAATGGTATTGGTACAGCCCTAATCGCTCCGATCATTTTAAATCTATTAGGTATAGATTTAGATTTAAAAAGTGGTCCGCCAATTCTTCAGGCGATCATGTCACCCTTTAATAACCTGCAGGGAAATTATCGGCTGATAGCGATGGCGGGAGCGATTGTGGGACTAATTACTTTAAAAAATCTTTCTAATTATGCCAGTACATTAGCATCGAGTTCGTTAAGACGCAGAATTACATGTGATTTACGTGAAGCAGGAGTAAAATTATTGCTCGATGTAGATATAGATTTTTACTCTCGAATGAAAGTCGGTGATCTAGTGAATCGCCTGGGTACAGAAATTGGTCGAGCCGCTGGCGAGGTCAGTACCCTATTAAATATGATGGTGACTGTAACGAATGCTTTAGTATTTCTCGCCTTGCTACTGGCTCTTTCTTGGGAATTGACGTTAGCTTCAACAGTTTTAGTGGCTATTGTAGCTGTAGTCAATCAATATTCGATTAGTCGTGCCAAGATATTTGGTAAGCAGCTATCAAGTCTGTCAAAAGCTTATTCGATTGCCGTGCTAGAAACTTTAAGCGGAATTAGACTCGTTAAATCTACAGGTAATGATGAGAGAGAGTATCAAAGAATCCGAAAGCTAATCCGCGATCGCGAAAAGGCAGATTTTCAATCTCAGGCAAACAATGCAGCCATAGGACCTGTTGGTGAAGTGACTAGCATTGTGGGTTTGCTGGGGATTGTGTTTATGGGACGAATATTTTTTGCCAGTCAGATAGAGGCTCTATCGGCGGTATTACTAAGTTTTCTCATCTTACTTCAACGGCTTTTACCGTTAATTTCCCAATTAAACAAAGCAAGGGGTTCCTTGGCAAATAGTTCTGCCAGTGTGGAAGTGGCACATGACTTCTTGCGCCAAGATAATAAGCCCTTTATGAACCAAGGTTCTCAGCCTTACAATCCCTTAAAAGAAGGGATTCATTTTCAGGCTCTATCGTTTGCCTATCCAACTCAAGTAAACAAGTTAATATTAAAAGATGTTGATTTATACTTACCTCGTGGTACAACATTAGCTTTAGTGGGATCGTCGGGTGCCGGCAAGTCAACATTAGCAGATTTATTACCACGATTTTATGACCCCATAGAGGGAAGTATTACCCTAGATGGAATCGATTTGCGGGAGTTTGATATCAAAAGTCTCCGCAATAATATGGGAATTGTTAGCCAGGATACATTTTTGTTTAATACCTCGGTTCATGATAATATTGCTTATGCTCGACCGGATGCTTCCGAAAAAGACGTAATTGAAGCAGCGCGACGGGCAAATGCCTTAGAATTTATTGAACAACTCCCTCAGGGGTTTAAGACGATGATTGGCGATCGCGGGGTGCTATTATCAGGAGGACAGCGTCAGCGTCTTGCCATTGCTCGCGCTCTTTTGCAAAATCCGGATATCTTGATTCTGGACGAAGCCACGAGTGCATTAGATACGGTTTCTGAGCGTCTGGTACAAGAAGCGCTGGAAGAATTAAGTCGCGATCGCACAACTCTAGTTATTGCTCACCGCCTTTCAACTGTGCAAAACGCTGATCAAATTGCCGTCTTAGAGAAAGGATGTGTAATGGAAGTCGGGAAACATGACGAACTTTTACGCAAAGGAGGGTACTACGCCCGGTTGTACCAGATGCAATTTGCTGAACATCCTCAAGCTAAGCCGACAGCGAATCCTGCTTTAATTAAAGCATCTCACGAAGTCCGAACCATGCTCAATTCCATGATCGGTTCTATCCGGTTATTAGCGGATGACTTAGTAGATACCCCAGAAGAGGAGAATGAATTATTAGAAGAATCCTATAGTTCAGCCATCAATATTCTTAATACTATTGAACTATTTGAGAATAGTGCTAAATTTACCAAAAAATAGGTCGCATTTTATTGGACGAAAGTATATTGATTATGAAAAAGTATTATATTTACTTTAGTAGAAAATTATCATTACAACCCGGTACTGCCCATGAAATTCATGATGTTCTTTGCGCTAATGCTGCTGCCAATTTGGGCTACTCTACTGTTTTAATCTATCCCCATGAAAGTTCAAGTGATGCAAATTTACTCAATTTAATTTCGCCTTTCAATCCTAAACCTCCTAGTGAGGAATTTAAAGAATTTTATAATAGTCAAGATAAGCTAGAAGTGGCGCTTCTACCTAAACCTTGGTTTATAGATAAAGGGGGGAAATTGACTAGCTTTAATACCCTACTATCCAAATACTATTTTCCGATACATATTCGTCCTCATACTCAAATCGTACACACAAGGGATTGGAACTTTGTTAAAACAGCCGTAAAACAAGGAGTTCCCACGGTTTATGAACGTCACTACTATCAGGAAAAACCCTTTGAACCAGAAATTGTTCACAGTCCCTTCTTTCAAATTGCAATAACTCAGTCAGAAATTATCCGTGAAAGCTTGATTCAACATGGCATGCCCCCGGAGAAAGTAGTATGGCTAGATAATGGCTTTGATCGCTCCTTTCTAGCCAGACAACCTGAAGAAGCTGAAAGTTGGCGAAAAGAACTTTTGGCGAATGAACGCCAACATCTTGCTGTTTATTCAGGAGCATTGCATCGTTTTAAAGGGATTGATGATTTAATTGATGCCGCTAGAGAGTTACCTCAAGTACAATTTGCTCTGACAGGTGGAACAGAATCACAAGTTAGTCATTACCAACAGATAATTGATAATAGAAATATTAATAATGTTAAACTATTAGGCTGGATTCTTCCACGAAGTCGATTAGTGAGTGTGTTGCAAGCTGCTGATGTTTTAGTTCATCCGCACTGTTCTGGCGATGCTGCCAATTTTACAAATCCAGTTAAGTTTTTTCAGTATATGGCTTCTGGGACTCCCATTGTAGTAACGGAAATTCCACCCCTGATGAGATTTAAGGAATCTCCTATGATTGCAGCCTGGTGTCAACCTGATAATCCTACGTCCCTTGCACAGTGTATTGAGAATGTTTTAAACACCTATCCGAGAAGAATAGAAGGGTATCCAGAAAGTATAGAATTTGCACGTCAGTTTTCTTGGGAAAATCGAATTGAGAAAATTATGAGCTATGTAGATGAGTCTATGCGTCCCGAAAATATAAATCGGCAGAATTAGTCAGATTCTAAATTATTGCCATAACTGTGACAGTAAAATTGTCTCTAATTCAATAGATTAAAGGTTAACTTACCCAAAGCCTAACATTAGGAGGTTTTCTGAAATGAACTTTCGTAAAATGAAAACTAACGAACTTGATTCAAGATCACCCCAAGCAAGACTTATTGCTTTTTATCTTCCTCAGTTTCATCCTATTCCAGAGAATGATGACTGGTGGGGTAAAGGTTTTACTGAATGGACGAATGTAGCTAAGGCAAAACCTTTATTTTTCGGTCACTATCAACCCCGTCTTCCTGCCGATTTAGGCTATTATGACTTGCGGGTTCCTGAAACCCGCATCGCACAAGCAGAACTGGCTAAACAGCATGGAATAGAAGGTTTTTGTTACTGGCATTATTGGTTTGCAGGCAGGCGATTATTAGAAAGACCTTTCACTGAAATTTTAAAGCTGAAAAAACCAGATTTTCCTTTCTGTTTGGCTTGGGCAAATCAATCTTGGTCAGGTATTTGGCACGGTTGTCCCGATAGGATCTTAGTCCAACAAACTTATCCGGGGATCGAAGACTATAAAGCTCATTTTTATGCAGTTCTAAATGCCTTTGGCGATAGTCGTTACATTACAGTTGAAGACAAACCTCTCTTCGTTGTTTATAATCCTCATGCCTTGCCAGAACCGAAGCAATTTATTGATTGTTGGCAAAACTTGGCAGTTAAATCTGGCTTAAAAGGACTATATTTTGTGGGAATTACTAAAAACCCTCAATGGAATCCTGAATTAGATGGATTTGATGCTTTTACAGTCAGTAACCCTGACTATATTTTTAATCAGCGATCACCCAGAATTTTTCTTAAAAAAAGTATTATTGAAAAATTATCTAAAAAATCGCTCCAATTAGTTTCTAAAAAAATCTATGACAATAAATATCCTCCCTTACCTACTCTTTTTTCCTATGAAAAAGCTATTAAAAACGCATTCATCACAAATAATATAGAGTCTGAAAACTACCCTTGTGTATTTCCAAATTGGGACAATACACCCAGGAGTGGAGTAAACGGCAAAGTATTTCTTGATTCGACTCCAGATTTATTTAGAGTTCACTTGCGAGAAGCTCTCGAACAAGTTGCGTCTAAAGATCTAGAAAAAAGAATTATTTTTATCAAGTCTTGGAATGAATGGGCAGAAGGAAATTACCTAGAACCAGATATCAAATTTGGGAAAGGCTATTTACAAGTTATTAGAGATGAAATTTATAATCCAACATAATAAATAAAATTTCATTTTTTAGGTTTCTACTTTATCAATTAAATTGTAATCATATAATTCTATCTCTTTATGAAAAATTGAATTAATGCAATCAATTTCATTCTGCTTTAATAAAATTTCAGGAGATTGGCGAGAGGAATGAAGATATAGTTACATAAGGTGAACGTACATTATAATTATACAATTTTCTCCGTAATCGTGCAACGAATACACTCTCCTACTATCGCTGTCCTCCAAGGATTCGGGGGGACTACAGGGAGTCGGAGATGGCGCAACATCAGGGATAATTGGTATCATTACCCCGGCGCTCATCGTGTCATCGGGGGACTGTTTAAATCGAATTCGCTTGAACGCTCATGTTTAGGACTTACGCACTCAGCCTGATCAACAACAGCAGAATGAGGCTTTCAGTTTGTCCACTAACGCTCAGAACCACGAGATTTCATTTCAGTGTGTAACTCATAAATAAGGATGTTCATTGACATGTCCCTGCCAATCAGAGATGATAGTTAACTGCTTATGTATTCTTGCTCGGATCAGGTCGAGATATACCAAATGCTACTCAAACCCATAGAGAGCTAGCGATTCATCGCCTCTCTACAGGAGTGGGACGAACGCGAAAATAGTCATCCTGACTACCCAATGCGTCAATCCCAACTCCCCAATGAGCTAGCTACCTGTACGGCTACATTTAAGGACAATCCCATGAGTTACGCAATTATTGAGACAGGCGGCAAACAACTCCGAGTTGAACCCGGTCGCTTTTACGACATTGAACTCCTACCTGTTGAACCTGAGGAGAAAGTCACCATTGAACGGGTTTTGCTGGTTGAAAATAATGGTGAAGTCACCATCGGTCAGCCTTGGGTTGATGGAGCGACAGTTGAAGGCACGGTGATGCGGCACTTTCGCGATCGCAAAATCCTAGTCTACAAGATGAAGCCGAAGAAGAAAACCCGCAAAAAGCGGGGACATCGCCAGGAAATTACTCGCCTGATGATTGATACTATCAGCCTGAATGGTTCAGTGTTAGCGACTACTAGCACTGAGTCCCCAGAAACACCGACTTCTGAGACTCCTGTAGAGGTAATGTCAACTGAGGCGGAGGAGTCAGCACCTGAAGCAACATCTGAAACTGCTTCAGAATAAGAATAGGAATCTACTCACACCAAATCCGCCTTTATCACTCCCTTTTGAGGAGGCGATTGAAATTGCTGCTACACAAGCAAAGTCCGCCTGCGCGGACTAGGTTATAACGGGGGTAGCATTCCCTGGATTTGGTATCACACCATTAAAACAAGAGGAGACTATGGCTCATAAGAAAGGTACAGGTAGTACCCGTAACGGTCGTGACTCTAATGCCAAACGGCTAGGAGTTAAACGCTTTGGCGGTCAAGTTGTCAAAGCCGGTAACATTTTGGTGCGTCAGCGGGGTACCAAATTTCACCCTGGCACCAATGTTGGTCGTGGCAAAGATGATACTCTATTTGCCCTGATTGATGGCACGGTGACGTTTGAGAGAAAGGGTAAATCTGGCAAGAAAGTGAGCATTTATCCAGTTGCGGCTGAAGCCGAACTGGCAACAGCTCAGGTTTAGATTTGTAGGTTGGGTTGAACGAAGTCAAACCCAACCTGTTAGGGTTGGGTCTCGTCCCTAGACCCAACCTACCCCCTGAAGCTAGCTCAGTTGTAACCCCGTTTATGTTAAGATCCATTTCAATTCTGAAAATTCGCTTAGAAAGGAAGACTTAAATATGGAAGCAGCCATGCTGTTGGCGAAATTGCCTGAAGCTTATTCTATCTTTGACCCTATCGTAGACGTTCTCCCGGTCATCCCTGTCTTTTTCTTGCTGCTAGCGTTTGTTTGGCAAGCGGCTGTAGGTTTCCGTTAAACGAAGAAGAAACAGTTTCTGACACAGGGGGTTGAGTAGAGGGCGACCCGCTCAAATTGTGTGAATAGGGTTATTGGTGCAAGGGACGGGTCGCCCCTAAACTCCGAAACACAGGATTTTTCTCTCATCCGTTGCGGATGTGAGCGCCTCCGTTCCATAGTGTCTCAGATCTTGCACCGCCCGATTAAAAATGATGCTTTATCTTCTTAGCTGCTTCCGCCAATCGTTTTCTTAAATGCCGATCGCTCACCAAGGCGCTTGATATAGTCTGAGATAGCTGGGTACTCGCTCAGATCAAGCTGTAACATAATCGGGATATAACTCAAATACGCTCCCACCGCCACATCAGCCACGCTAAACTGATCTCCCAACAAGAACGGTTGATTTTGTAAACGTTGCTCAAGCGGGGGAAATAATTTCGGCATTTCCCGCTCTCGACTCGCCTCCACAAAAATTCCCGGACCAAGGGTCGCATTGGCAAACAAAATCCATTGAGCTATGGTTGCTTGCTCTTCCAACCCGTTCAGGTTGCCATATTTTTGAGCCAGGTAGAGCAAAATTGCCCCCGACTCCCAAAGTGGGAAATCCCCATCCACAATAGCTGGGACTTTACCCATGGGATTAATCGCCAGATAATCCGGCAGGCGATGTTCCCCGGCTTGCATATCCAACAGCACATAGTCGTAGGGAACGCCCAGTTCTTCTAAATACCACTGGACAATTGACGCCCGACTGCGGGAGCCACCATAAAGTTTTAGCATCGTCGTTTGGGTTAAAGAACTTTGTGAGTGTATTCGTGCTGTTTAACGTCGTCTTCCTTACGCACAACTCGTATCTGATTCAGCACCCGCTTGCGTTCGATGGAGTAATTGAAATCATCGCGCATTGTACCAGGAGGAATGTGGGATTGTGCCTCCGGACGAGTTTTGTACGTGCGAGCCGCTGCGATCGCGCGGACGATAAAATCATCGCAAAAATGAGCCTCGGCGGGAAATTCAGGCGGTTTTTCTGGGGTGTCACCACTGATCACCTCGCCCAGTGTGGTGCCACGCGCCATGGAATAAGACGTTGGAATTCCTTTGAGAATTGCCTCCAGAGCCGCTGAAGGAATCGGTTCCAGGATTTTTACCTCCTCAACTTCACCCTCTTGTTTCAAGAAGCAGGTGGCTAAGCCTACAACTAAATAATTATCCGCACTAACGTCAGGAGCATCCTGTAATGCTGTTGCCGTTGCCATATTTTGAGTGTCCTTAATGATATCCCAACCCAAACCAATCAGTTACTTTGGTTGCATTTTACCACCTTCTAGATGGACATCCTTGATAGATGGGTTAGACTAGGCAAGCAATTGCCGGGAAATGTAAAGAAACATTGCAGATTTCTGGCGCGTTACCGTTAGCCCAGTAAGGTTGGGAGACAGAGCATCGCCAGATGGCAATAAAGATTTCAGTGCGATCGCCAGCTATATGAACTTGTGTCCGATTGTGCCAATTTTTGTAGGTTCACACAGCTAGCGGAGTGAACAACACTCAGGATAGAGGGAATGACTCAGCTTCATTCACTAAGATTTCAGGAAAGCAGCTAAGCTGTGCTGTAGATTTCTCATAGAACATCAATCAGTTGGGTTGGCTGGTGATTATGAAGAGGAGTAAAGACGCCTCAGGAAGTGACACACCGACACCAACTCGCGGGGTGCAGCCAGACTTAAGGTTGATTGTAGATAGACCGCAGGTGTTGTTGGAGGACGATTATGAACACTCATGTATTTATCAAAGGCGATGAAGAGAATAGACAATGGATTCCCATGTCCCGCCGCAAACCCCAGCCTTTACCCCCGATTAAACTGACACCTCGAACCCCGGATCACCTTTCGATTAAAAGTCTACGCACCGGCGCACAACGCAAAGCCAAACAGGGAGAGTACAGTAGTGCGATCGCGCTTTTGAGTCAGGCAATTAGACATCATCCTACCCATGCCATTGACTATAACAATCGGGGCTTGATTTACTTCCAAATGGGTCAGCGTCAAAAAGCCTTAGACGATTACAACCGAGCCTTACAACTCAATCCTGAATTGGACAGTGCTTACAATAATCGCGGCAATTACTATGCTGCCATGGGACAATTAGCTAAAGCCCTGGCGGATTATGAAAAAGCATTGGATCTCAATCCGCGTAATGTTCGCACTTGGGTTAACCAAGCCATCACCTTTCGGGAATTAGGGCTTTATGACCTCGCCATAGAAAACCTAGACTTGGCTTTAATTTTGGGATGCCTACAAAACCACATCTATGCCGAACGAGGTCGTACCTATCATCTGCGGGGAGATTGGAACTGCGCGATCGCTGACTATCAACGCGCTCTCTCTCAACTCCCTGTATCAGGAACCTCAGGTCGTCTACGCCGGAAAGTTGAAACCTGGATGAGCGAGTTGCTCGATCCGTTAACCGCTTAAACTCGAATTATCCTTTGTTTACTATCCCAGGAAACGTGATCGTTGTTTAGTTATCAGGCATACGACGTCGATCTTCCCAGACGACCTGACGCTGATTTGGATCAACCCGATAACTTTGATCTTGCATAACTTGTCTAGCTTGTGCCGGATCAAAGGCTTCGCCGAAGTCATTGCGGAGTTTCTTGACACGGCTTTGGGTGCGTTTCACTTCAGCGCGTACTTCTTGTAACTTCGCTCTTTGGGAAAAATGATAGGGCAACAGTTGCGCCAATCCAGCGATCGCGGCAGTACAAAGAATTACATTTACCACTAACTTAGCTGTAATTTCACCAGCAACGACGGAATAGGAATGCCGCCGAGGACGACGTTCTTGGCGAGTAACCCTGCGGCGGGTTGGTAGGGGTTGCCGAGTTGGTCGAGAGGTTGGGATTGCATTCATCTCAAAAAAAACTTGCTGAAGACTCCCGTTATCATCACGATCGGTACTTTCGTAAATAGCACGCTGCAAATTACCCGATACACTAGCACTAACCATTCAGTTACCGTGCTACCAACTGCCGGGAGCATCTGTAGGTGTGTACAGACAGATAACCTACAGCATTTTACTGCAATTATCCGGAATATCAGGGGGGCGACTCAAACCGTATCTGTATATACAAGACAAGGGTTGACGTCGCACCCCTTATATGTCCCAATTCCCGGTTCGATTAAGAATGAGAACTACTTATAGAGTTCCGTAGCTAGACGGAAGGCTAAGATACCGGGAATGAGCGCTACGACGAGAGCGACGAAAACTTGGGTATCTGAAAGGGACATGGTTTACAAGCTCCTAATTAGACATCAATATGACCTTTAGTCTACTGGCTATTGCTCCGTTTTCGGCAGAAATTTCGGTCAACACGTTAAGATTAGTTAACAGAAGGCTCACAGTTGCCGAGCAAGAGCAGCTTACGCCCTCGTCCATACTCGAAATCATTATTCATTTCATTAATGCTGGATCAAGTTTTTAACTTACCGTTCAATCTAGGAATAGAAGCCCCCTTAGTCCTGCTAATTCTGATCGCTCTCGAAGCTGTGCTCTCAGCCGATAACGCGATCGCGCTGGCAACAATCGCTCAAGGTTTAGAAGACAAAAAAATCCAGCGACAGGCGCTGAACTTTGGCTTAGGGGTAGCTTACGTTCTGCGGATTAGCCTGATTCTGACGGCAACGTGGGTGGTCAAGTTTTGGCAATTTGAACTCCTCGGTGCTGCTTATTTGCTCTGGTTAGTCTTCGAGCATTTTACCTCCGAGGAAGACGAACAACATCACCATCATGGACCGAGATTTACCTCGCTTTGGCAAGTGATTCCCCTGATCGCCATTACTGATCTAGCCTTTTCCTTAGATAGCGTTACCACCGCGATCGCGATTTCTGACCAAATCTGGCTGGTTCTGGTTGGTGGCACCATTGGTGTGATTACCCTGCGGTTTATGGCAGGATTGTTCATCCGCTGGCTACAGGAGTATGCCAATCTGGAGGATGCAGGTTACATTACGGTTGGTCTAGTCGGATTGCGACTTTTGGCTAGGGCAATTAATCCAGAATTAGTACCGCCAGAATGGTTAATGATTACTGGTATTGCCCTGATCTTCCTTTGGGGATTTTCTCAGCGCACGAATGAAGAAGACAACTCACTACCAGAGGCTAATGAACAGCTTGAGTGACATCCGCCCTCGGTAAATCAAAGATTATACCGAGGGCTTCCTAAAATCGCTTTTAGGAGCTTCCTGCTTCTTTCGGTGCCACCTAGTGCAGCGCGGCGGAAGTCCTTGAGCAGCTTTGTCTATGCTGTTAAAGCAGGGTGAGCAGGGGGAGCAGGGGGAGCAGGGGGAGCAGGGGGAGCTGTTAACTGTTCAGTTATTTCTGCCTTCTTGCACTAGACTAGGCTAACTATTTGGCAATACCCCGGCGATAACCGCACCCAAAATTGCCACACCAAAGGCGACGCGATACCAGACAAAAATCCAAGTGTTTGAGGTTTGTAGGTAACGAATCAACCACGCGATCGCGGCATAAGAAAATACGGCTGATGATATCACTCCCACGGTGAGGGGCATGAGTCCCCCCTCCCCGACTCCGGATTCTAATAAATCCTTTAACTCAACTAACCCCGCTAGAGTAATCGCTGGGATACCCAGCAAAAAGGAAAATCGGGCGGCTGTTCCTCTCTCCAATCCCATAAACAAGCCCGCTGTAATCGTTGAACCCGATCGCGACACCCCAGGAATCAGCGCCAAGGCTTGAGCAAATCCCATCAAGACGCCATCCTGCATCCCCAACTTATCGAAATTGCGCTCTT
The DNA here is from genome assembly GCF_040226375.1 of Coleofasciculus sp. G2-EDA-02. Classification (NCBI taxonomy): domain Bacteria; kingdom Bacillati; phylum Cyanobacteriota; class Cyanophyceae; order Coleofasciculales; family Coleofasciculaceae; genus Coleofasciculus; species Coleofasciculus sp. G2-EDA-02. Next base: position 42,945 of record NZ_JAVKEW010000122.1, read on the forward strand.
TCCTACCCATCTTTTCGGCAACGCCCAACATCAGCCCCATAAAAATTGAAGCACAAGCGATCGCGACGGTACTCCGCAGGGGAGAATTATCAAAATCGGGAATAAATATCTTAATTAACAAGCCACAGAAGACAATCGGTAAAGTCCCCAAGCCAATACCCACCGCCATGCGAAAATCGTTGGCTTGGTAATCTCCCCTCTGAATCGCTTTAATCGTGCCTGTGGAAATTTGCCATAAGTCTGACCAAAAATACCACAGCACCGCAGCAATACTCCCTAGTTGAATAATCGCCGTAAATGCCACCCCCGGATCACCCCACCCGAATACCACGGGTATCAGTTTTAAATGCGCCGTACTGCTAATCGGGATAAACTCCGTTAACCCCTGCACGATTCCCAGTACCAATGCTTGAGGAATGTTCATCTCGGAGGTGGATGGAGTGGTGGGTACGGCTATGTCTGTCGGTAAGGTGGTGCCGAAACTCTTCAACTGAATGGTGAGTAAGGCGCTCAGGAGGCTAATACTTAAAAATTTGAACCACCGCCACTGCAATTTGATCATGTATGTCTTTGAGTTAAAATTCCCAATCCCCAATCACTAATCACCAGTCACTCGCATTAATCGGCATTTTGGCATAGCTGAATCGCGATCGCAAACTTTGTGCGGTGCTAGCAGTACACTATAATAGGTCATATCCCCCTAGGGGGGATATGACTCATGATATATTGAGAACTGTAAACATAAGTAAAGAAAATTAAAGAAATCGTGTTTCGCAATAGTGTGTTTTCTGATACCTCCTCCAACTACTCCAACCCATCCGCAGAGGTTTGGCTGTCTGGCTCAATCGGTCGCGTCCTCAGTTGCTTAGGTATAGCCTCAAAAGCCAGAAGTCAAGGCGGGTGGCTGTTTGCCGCTGCATCATTTCTGGTATCTGTACCTGTGTTTGTCCAAGCGCCATTAGTCCGGCAACTGCCCTGGTTAAGTGTAGTGTTAACCGTAGGGTGGGTATGGCTGGGGGTTAAGCTGATGGCGCGTCCTGGGATGCAAGTGTGGGGAGATTTGATACTTGGTTTTAGTTGGTGTTGGCTAGCGGGTTCAATTTATTGGGGCTGGCTGCGGAGTGAACCCCTGCTACATTTGCCCATCGAAGCAATTGGTCTACCGTTTGCCCTGTGGGGGTTATGGCGGGGGAAAGGAGTTGTGGGTAATTTGTTTTACCTGGGTTCTCTGTTCGGAACAGTTCTAACTGATGTATATTTTTATTTAACCGATCTGATTCCATACTGGCGTCAGATCATGGACGTTGATCCAGCGTTAATCACACCCATCTTGCAAGAGGCGATCGCACAAGTGCAAACCCCTTGGGGAATTAGCTGGGCGGCGGTTTTAGGATGTACACTAGGACTAGTAGGATGTGGGGCATTGACGAGAGGACAATTGCCGTGGTGGGCATTTAGCGGGGCAGTATTGAGTACAATTTGGGTAGATAGCCTATTTTGGCTAGCAGCTACACTTCAATAACTCCTAATGAATGTCTACAGTAAACAATTATTGACATTTGAGAATGTGGGCAGTGAAGTTTCCGGAATCACTCGTTTGGCTTCAGAATGCATCTACTAGGATATAGATTTAAGTTCCTGTTTATTTTTTAACCCGTCGTTGCTTCTGTGCCTGTGGTGACTCTACGATCCACTCCCTATTTACTTCTACCAACTGAGACTGGTAACCGCTACCTCCCCCTGGTGGGTAGTAACTGCTGGACGGTTGGTCGCGGAGATGATAACAATTTTGTCCTCTCAGATCGCTGGATTTCCCGAAATCACGCGATGTTACAGTGTACTGAAACCGGTGACTTCTATCTAATTGATTTAGGGAGTCGCAATGGTTCCTTCGTCAATGGACGCCGAGTGAGTATTCCGGTGACATTACGAAATGGTGATCGGCTGATGTTTGGTCAGACTGAACTGGAATTTCACTCGCCATCCGACACCCGAGATCGCGACTATAACCAACCTCCGAGTAGTGAAACCCTAACCTCTACGTTACATGTGCGCCGCCTGATGTCGGTGATGGTGGTGGATATCCGCGACTTTACGGTTCTGACTCGCCAACTGGATGAAAAAATTCTCTCCGCCGTGATTGGCACCTGGTTTCGCCAATCGGGAAATATTATCCGCAAATCAGGGAGTTGGGTGGATAAATACATTGGCGATGCGGTGATGGCAATTTGGTTTCATGGACATAAAGGGGTGAGTAAAGACGAAGCCTTGAACGTGTTGCAAGCGGTTAGCGATTTGCACAGCATGACGGCGTCGCTTTCGAGTCAATACCCCCTACCCTTCCCGCTCCGCATTGGCACCGGAGTGAATACAGGTTATGCGATGGTGGGAAATACAGGTAGTGGCGATCGCCCCGATTATACCGCCATTGGCGATACAGTGAACGCGGCGTTTCGTCTGGAGTCGGCGACGAAACAAATTGGTTTGGATATTGCTTTGGGAGAAGATACCTATAAGTATCTCGAAGAGTTAGGATACAACGAGCTGGGCTTTAAACAACATGTTGTGACGCTGAAAGGGTATGATAAGCCAACCACTACCTATGCGGGAACTTATGCGGATCTGAATAAGTTTTTAGCGACTCGCTGCTCGGAAAAACTGACCTAAACTAGGTTTAACCTGTCTGAGTCGCGATAACTGACATAGAAAACCTCGGCAAACTTGGCAATGACCACAGGGCGGACTTGGTCTACGGTAATATCAGGAATGAACTGAGCAAGACTACCAACGGGTTTATCGGCTATTCCACAAGGGACAATGTGCTTAAACCCGCTTAAGTCTGGGCAAACATTTAGGGAAAAGCCGTGCATGGTAATCCAACGACTGACTTTAATGCCAATAGCTGCAACCTTGCATCCCTCTAGCCAAACCCCTGTCATCCCCGTTTCGCGATCGCCTTTAAGTCCATAAACCGCTAAAACCTTAATTAAGACGGCTTCTAACTGTCGCAGATACCAGTGTAAATCTTGCTGATAATAGCGTAAATTGAGAATGGGATAGCCCACAAGTTGACCGGGACAATGGTAAGTGACTTCACCTCCCCGTTCTATACGGTGAACTTCCCAGTTGACTTCTTTTGGGTTGAACTTGAGGAAGTCTAAAGAAGCACCTTGACCTAAAGTATAGACAGGCGGATGTTCCATTAATAAGAGAACATCATCAAGGGTGGGATCGTTAACCCGTTGTGACAGGAGCGATCGCTGTTGTTCCCAGGCGACAGTATAAGGTACAAGACCTTGATTGTCGAGCAGGCATTTACGCTGCGCCATTCACGTCCTATTCTGTGAAGATAACGTCCCTATTATGAAAGATAAACTTATTTATTGGATCAATCAGTTTTTAGTTGCTGATTTTTTCCTAGTTTTATTTAGCTTCTTCTGGTTCGCGATCGCACTCATCGGGCGAGCGATTGGTGTTTCCCTAGGATTAGACTTGTGGTATAGTCTGTGGAATCCTGTCTTTACTCCTGCGATCGGTATTTTAATGGCAGGTGCGCTACTGACTGGACTGATGAACCAGATTACCAAGCGCTTGAATTCAGATTGAAAGATCTTCAGCCTGAGATTCTGTTGAGTTTTCTTAGGTCAACCAACCTACTATATGTTCCACACCATTGTCAAACATTTACTTACTTTCGCCAAACGATTGGTTAGGGATAGGACTCCGACTCGGGATTGCCTTACTGGTGGGAGGAATTATCGGCTTTGAACGGGAAATCAAAGACAAACCTGCCGGGTTGAGAACTTATATGCTAGTCAGCTTTGGTGCTGCTTTCTTTACCTTGATACCCATATTAATTGGTGTGGCTGAACAAAGCGCAGATGCACTTCCTCGCGTCATTCAAGGCATTATTGGTGGCATAGGATTTTTAGGTGGAGGAGTAATCTTGCAAGAATCTCAGCCGCAGCGACAAGGATATAGAGTTCGGGGACTGACTACAGCGGCGGCGATTTGGGTGTCAGCAGCTTTGGGAATTGCGGCGGGGTGTGGGTTATGGGTTTTAAGTTTAATTTCTGCCTTATTTATTTTAGTAATTTTGAGACTGTTTAAAAAAATTGAGCCGAATAGCTAGTACAAAAAGTCTCCAAGACACAAGGCAAAGGGCATTTACAAATAGGGACTAAAACATTCTGTCAAAGCCCCAAACTGATGAACCCATATTTTCATCATCTGTGCCTAAAATTATACCTCCGGCTGTACCAGGTACGAGTTCAATCCCTTCTACTTTATGATAATTTAAGCGATAAATAGGAACCAGTGTCTGGTTTTGGTGAAATACGAGGCGGTTATCCTGTAGACTCAAAATACCTGCTACGTAAACGGCGGATTGGAAGGGTCCATCGTCACCATGATCTGAAGCCGAGGCGATATAAACAATGCCAGCCGAATCAACCTTTATATCAGAAATATGGCGAACACTACTCACTGGAAACGGTACAGTTAAACTGGCTGAACCTTGAGGCGTAATCCCATCAGTTTTCAAGTCCAAAAATCCCCAGTACAGGACTCCAGGTTCTTCAGTGTTACCCCGATGCGCCCAAACTGCGAGCAGCTTATCATTAATTTGTTGCAAAGCAAATCCTTCTAGGTTAGTCCCTTCAGGCAGATTGGGCAAATTAAATATGTTTAAAAAAGATACATCCTGATGATTGGCGCTGAGCCGGAAATGATAGACTGTTCCCGAACTGGTTAACGCCATGAATGTTGGTTCCGATTGTCCAGGAACAGCCGTGAGTGCTTCTAAATCTACAGGTAAGGGTTGGTTTGACCAGTTGATCGGAAAATATTCAGGGGCTTGTTCGCCTGTAATCCTGATCATCGCCAGACGCCCTTCCCCTACTCTTTTATTGTCATGAACAATTAGAAACGAAGTGGAATCCTCTTGCTGTTCTAAGAATGCCATGCCACTAATCCCAAAGAGGATACTACCACGCACAGGACGCCAGGGTTGTGCCTGAACGGGTTGGGCAAAGGGTGAAACCGTTAGGGTGACGCCTACAATGAGGGTTAAAGCTAGGGTTTTGAGTGTTTGCATTCAACCATTATGGCAGAGATTAATCACCCGCAAGCTCCCCTGGCGTCTAGGCTGAAAAAGCCTAACCGCTCATCCTTCTGAAAAAATCTGCAATTAGTTAGAGGGAGCAAGTCACTCTCCTGATAGATTCCACAACGACTATTTAGGGCGACTATGGTTTAGTACATAGCAAATAATTTCCAACAACCTCTATCTAAACCATCAATGAGTTAGATAGCTTAGTTTGCTGCGATCAAGATAAGCAGCAACTTTTGTTCTATAGATAGGAATAATCATGTTGAATCAAGGAGACTCCGTCCCCTTATGGACTAAACGCACAGGTACTTACTTAGGCGCGATCGCATTCGCTTTAGCCGCTTTGCTCCTTCCTGGCTGCACTACTGATAACGAGGAAATTCAAGAAGGAAAAACCAACGTTACCACCGAAGATGTTGCTGAAAATACCGAAGACATCATCGGGAAAGAGGTCACGATTAGAAACAAAGTTGAACGACAAGTGGGTGACCTTGGCTATGTTGTGCAAGCGGACGAGTTGAACGGTGAATCCATTCTAGTCCTTAATGTTAAAGAAGCTCCCTTCGATCTTCCACAAGAGCAAGAGATGCCGATTCAAGTAACGGGTGAAGTCGCGCAATTCGTGATTGCCGATATCGAAACTGAATATGGCGTGGAGTTAGGTGACGAATATGCAGAGTATGAAAATCAACCTGTTATTATCGCTGAATCCCTCGCCCTAGCTCCAACACCTGAAGACTTAGCGGAAGCGCCGATAGACTATTTCGACAAAGTTATTGCTGTCGAGGGTGATGTTAGAGATATTTACTCTCCCAGTGCAATCTCTCTATTTGAAGATGGTTGGGTAGATGATATCGGCGTTTTAGTTATCGGTATCAATCGCAATCTTGAAGCTGAAGATAGCGTTGTTCAAGAAAGCGAACGAGTCGTCGTGACGGGTGTAGCGCGTAAGTTTGATCCGAAACTATTGGAGGATTCTGACCTCGGTTGGGACGCGCAGAAGATCGAGGAGTTTGGGTCGAGATATGTAGACAGACCCGTTATCGTAGCCGAAGATATTTTTCCTTCTGCTGTCGATAATAAATAAGAATTTTGTTCTGAATGATGAAGTGTGACATTAATTTTATGCTTTTGTCTTCGTTCAAAGTGCTTTAGTCACAACAAAGAAAAGGCTAAGTCAAGCCTAACGTTGTTTAATTTATTCAAAGGAGCAGTAATGCTAGAAAAAGAAAAATTTGTCCCCGAAAGCCGTGAATACAAACGTGTTGTTGGTATTTTCCCCAATCGCGAAAATCTTCAAAATACGATCCAGGCGCTCAAAGATGGGAATTTTGATATGGAGAGAGTTTCTCTCCTAGCGCGGAATATCGAAGACGTAGAAGGCGCTAAGGAAATTACCGAAAAACACGGGAATGAAGCCCAAGAAGGAGCAGGTATAGGCGCGACTACGGGTACTGTTCTCGGTGGTGTCGGTGGCTTCTTGATTGGCGTCGGTTTACTGGCGATTCCAGGTGTTGGTCCTATCCTCGCCGCCGGAGCTGAGATAGGGGCTTTAGGCTCAACGTTAGCTGGAGCCGGAATTGGCGCAGCAACAGGCGGTATCGTTGGCGCTTTGATTGGTCTGGGTATTCCGGAAGAAAGAGCCAAGGTGTATAATGAGCGCATCAAAGCCGGCGATTATTTGTTGATGGTCAGCGGAAGTGACGACAAAGTTGAACGTGCGGCGTCAATTATGCGCGATCGCCATGCGGAAGAGTTGGAAATCTTTGAGGCGCCTGAGCCAGTTGAACATGAGCGTCGAGAAGAGGTTGAGGTGAAACAAGAGTATGTAGAACAAAAGCCTGTGTCAACGGTTAAGCAGCCAATAGTAAATGAGCGAGAAGTTGTTGAAGCTCATGACATAGAAGGCGATTGTGATCCAGATGTCGTTATCGTTGATAAGCGAAATACAGTTCGATAAGTTGGCTTAAGAATTTTACCAACCTAACCCCCAACCCCTTCCCTACCAGGGAAGGGGAGCAATTTTAATCTGTGCCTTTAAAACCTAGGCTGAGTAAACTCTGATCAATATCCTCGACTTTGGCACAACCACTCAACGCCATTGCTACATCCAACTCATCCCGCAACAACTCTAAGACATGCTGCACGCCAGCTTCTCCCGCCACGGCTAATCCCCACAAAACCGGACGCCCCACCAACACCGCTTTAGCCCCCAATGCTAAGGCTTTGAGGACATCTGTGCCACGGCGAATCCCTCCATCCATAAGCACATCAACCTTATCGCCGACAGCCGCAACAACTTCAGCAAGAGCATCAATCGACGCGATCGCACCATCCAATTGCCTACCCCCATGATTGGATACAATCACTGCCTTTGCCCCATGTTCCACTGCCCGCAGCGCATCATCACCCCTTAAAATTCCTTTAACAATAATTGGTAAATTTGTCAAGGACTGCAACCCGTCCAAATCCTGCCAAGTCAGTCCCGGGTCAAGCTGCTGGACAAAATAGGCAAATAATCCCGACTCGCCGACGATTTCAGGAATATCTCGATGGGCTAAATTTGCCAATTCCATACCCATGGGTAGGGTAAACTGGTTGCGCTTATCTTTTTCTCGACACCCTAAAACAGGCGCATCTACAGTAAGACAAAGGGCATTATAACCTGCGGCTTGAGCCCGTTCAACTAAGTCCTGAGTCAAAGCGCGGATGAGCTAATGATTCGTACTCGAAAAGATTAATAATAGGTTGAGTCATAGAATGAGGGAACAGGGAACAGGGAACAGGGAAAACCCGGAACGATATTCAATCCTTGGTAATTTTGGGGATCGGAGATGGGCGCAGTAATTTTGGGGATCGGAGATGGGCGAAGCATTCTTGAAGAATATTTATCCTCTTCGGAGTAAGTTTTTGGCAAGAATGCTTCGCCCCTACAACAACCATACTCGCCAAATTTTAATCGTTCTATCACAACTACCACTCGCCAAGGTTTGTCCATCGGGGCTAAACGCCACAACTTGAACTGTGTCCGTATGTCCTTCGAGAATACAACAGTCTTGCCCAGTCGCAACATGCCAAATCCTAATCCTGTTATCGCCACCGCAACTGGCGAGGAGACGCCCGTCGGGGCTAAAGGCGAGAGAACGCACCTGGAGTAAATTACCCTTAATGATGGAAGTCTGGGTAAGGGTACGAATATCCCACAACCGAATCATCCCGTCCGAACTGCCACTGGCTAAAGTTATACTATCAGGACTAAACGCGATCGCATCAACTGAGTTTAGATGTCCCGCTAGAGTCTCCAGCTTTTGCCAATGGGGAACGTGCCACAGTTCAATTGTCCCATCCAAACTCCCACTCGCCAAGATTTGCCCATCGGGACTAAATGCGACACAATTCAACCCACGGGAATGACTTGATAAAACCTGTAGCGTTGTCAACCTGCGACTCTGCCAAATTCTAATTGTGCTATCTCTACCGCAACTTGCCAATAGGGGTTTATTGGGGCTAAATGCTACTGAATAAACTCCTCCGTTATGACTTTTGGCACTAACCAGTTTTTTTCCGGTTCGTACCTTCCATAACTTCAGGGTTGTATCCCGACTCCCACTCACTAGATATTTTCCATTAGGGCTAAACGCCAGACAACTCACATCCTGGGTATGTTGTCCAGAAAACCATCCCCCTAAAGTACGAATTTCCCATGCCATACTCACTTGCCACAACTTAATTGTTTTATCGACACTACCACTAGCAAGACTTTTTTTATCTGGGCTAAAGGCTACAGTGTCAACTCCCCCAGAATGCCCTGGGAGTGTATGAACAAAAGAGGCATTAATTTCAGGTTTTGGAGAATTAGTCTGGTGTTGAATTATTGCCTGAATTATCCCCAATTGACAGAAATCTTGGCGGACTTCCTCAACGGAATGATACCGCTGTTTCAATAGAGGATGAATCATTTTGTCCATAATATCAGCAAGTTGCTGACTGACGGGATTATTGACTAAATACTGCCGCCAGACAAAGCCATTTTCTAAAGGTTCATATAAGTCAAAGGGCTGCATCTGAGTTAACAAATGAATGCAGGTAACTCCCAAACTATAGATATCGCTGGCAAAGACAGCTTTACCAAACGTCTGTTCTGGTGCAGCATATCCCGCAGAACCAATTGTTGTGCCAGTTTTAGCTAAAATTGTCCAGGTGGCATACTTAGCCGCACCAAAATCGACGAGGACTAATTTCCTATCGCGACGACGCCGGATAATATTCTCTGGCTTAATATCTCGATGAATAACATTTCCCTGATGAATAAATTGTAGTACGGGGAGTAAATCACTCAACAGACTGCGAATGTGACCCTCAGAAAATGCGCCTATTTCTGATAACTCTTGATTTAGATTTTGTCCATCGATAAATTCTTGGACAATGTACTGATAATTATTTTGCTCAAAATAGGCTAAAAATTCCGGAATTTGGGGATGGTTGCCTAATTCTTTTAATCGTTCAGCTTCTTGGTGAAATAATTGGGCAGCTTTTGGGGAATTGTTTTGTCCTTGGGGGTAAAACTGTTTGATGGCACAGTAAGGTTTTGATGGCTGGGATTCATCCTCGGCTAACAACGTTCTACCCAATCCCCCAACACCCAAAAGCCGAAGCGGACGATATCGTTCTGCTACTATCAGTTTTGTGCCGCAAGTTTGGCAGAAGTTTTGCTCGGTTTTGTTTTCAGGTTTTGGACAGTTTGGGTTAATACAGTAGCTCAAGAGGAAAAGGGTAGGAGGATAAAAGGGTAAAAAGGTAGAAGGGTAGAAGGGTAATGATTCCTTTCAACTATTGGGGTGCGAGCGGATTTTATTTCTGTCAGGTAGCACGGCTGTGCGCCCTTCCTATTCACCCGTTTGTTCTGATCACATCATCACTTGATTTCGCCGAGTTCATTGAGGATTCTGTGCGCTCATCAAAACTAATTGCACCCGCACCAAAGGCGACAACCATTAATAATCCTCCCATTAATCCTAAATTTTTGAAAAAGGCAATTTCTTCTTCAGGGAAATTGGTGTGAAAAATCAAGGTGGCGGGAATTAAAAAACCAATCAGTAATAATGCTCCCCAACGAGCTTTGTAGCCGAATAAAACCGAGAGTCCCCCTCCTAGTAATACAATAATAGTAGGAATGAGAACTAGACCAGCCAAAGGAATTCCGCTAGCAGCCATATACTGTTGAGTGCTAGCGAAACCGAAAATTTTTCCAATCCCTGATTTGATAAAAATAGCAGAGAGGAAGATCCGAGCGACTAGAGGGAGGTACTTTTGCATAGGAGTTCCTGCGTTGACGGGTGAATGTCCTATTATTCAGGGTACAAGGTTCTGGAAGTCCAGATACGCCTAGCTTAAGCGTAGCAGTTACCGGGGTTGCGATCGCGCTTTGGGTTCGGGGTAAGCTAAGATGCATTTCAAGGAGCGATTCCCTAACCGTAAAATCCCCCTTGGGAGGACAGCAAAGCATGGACAAAGCACAAACATCTTGCTCGCGGGTATAACCTAATTTCAATGCACGACGGCTTAAAAGCATCCTAGGACATAATTAGCACAAATGTTCGGCGACGCGAAAAAAATACCTGATTATTGGCAAACCTGATATTAAAGATTGATAATGAGTAAAATTAGAGTCGTTTTGATTGAAGACCATGAACTGACTCGGATGGGCTTCAGAACAGCCTTGCAACAGAGTGATGAGATTGAATGGGTTGGTGAAGCGACAAACGGTGCTGATGGGTTAACTTTACTGGAAACGGTTAAACCGGATGTTGGGATTGTTGATATTGGACTTCCTGATATGGATGGCATTGAGTTAACTCGACGATTCCAAAAGATTAAAGAGCATCAGCAATATAATTCTACAAAAATTTTAATCTTAACCCTACAGGAAAATGAAGAAACTGTTATGGCTGCATTGGCAGCGGGTGCGAATTCTTATTGCATGAAAACGGTTAACCGAGAGCAATTATTAAAGGCGATTAAACTTACCCATAAAGGCGATGTTTGGCTCGATCCCGAAATTGCTAAAACTGTCCTAAAACATGCCAGTTTAACCCAAGCTCAGCCTGAGATAGCAGCCGCAAAAGAAACAGTACCGATTCAGGCTTCTATTAGCGAGTCCAGCCCACTTATATCAGCTTGTCCTTTGACTGAACAGGAGTTAGCCGTTTTGCAGTTCATTATTGAGGGGTACGATAATGACATGATTGCTAAACGGTTAGATATTCCAGTGGAAATGGTTCAAGTTTATGTCCGAAATGTTTTAGAAAAACTACGTGGTGATGGTTCCACTCAATCAGCAGTTCAGGCGATTCGTTCTGGGTTGATGTAGTGAACGTTCTAGCGTAAGTAATATTTTAATTCCCAGAAAGCGGTACTTTAGATTCCTTCAATTAAATTCAGCTAAAATAAGATAATATAGCAACAATAGGAGGTGGAAAAACAGTGACAGAACCGATCCAAGTGAAGATTAAAGTGATTGATGATCAATCACCCCATCTACCAACTATCATCGAACTCGGTGATGCAAATCAAGCCACTCTCAGCTTTTTCCCAAAAGGTGCTTTTCACGACTAAGCATCTCATCTATCCCATGGATTTAAAAGAACCACTGGATATCAAAACTAATGACATCCGAGTTCGGAGTATGACGTTTTCCTTGGATGAGGATATCAATCAAGCCGGTCAAATATTTCTGCATGATTTAATGGGGCTAAACTCCTGACCACGAACCTAGCCCAGTTTTGAAAATTAAAATTGTGGGGGATGATGAGTCCTGGTTAACGGAACTCGATAATGAACGATTTAAACAGTTAATTGGTTTATAAAGAACCCTTGTACACCACAACCATTGAAATCCAACCCATTTCAGCAGCGGTGCGACCATCTTAGTCGCTATGCCTATTACTTACAAATGGGGGAATAACTTCAAGAAAGATTGCCGATAAAAATTTAAAACTCGTTGAGTATAAGCCGCCGTTGAACCCTGATTATATTGCTGGGGATCACCTGTCATCCACCAAGCCGCAGCCCGCTGTACCGCCACTGTCTCATTATTACCACTCGCCTTATACTCTTTATTAAGCACATCTCCCATCACGCAAACTAAAATAGTACGGGCAGTCACCGGACTCGCTTCAAAATCGGCGGGTGTTAGTTCCTCTCCAATACATTGATTAGACCAACGGGGAATATTTTCTGGTTTAATTTGCCAATCACTGTAAAGTCCATCATTTTCTATTCCCGTTTGCGGTGCTGCTCGTCGTAGTGCTTCCACTAAAGCGGCGACTTTAGTATCAGAAATCGCGTTATTAGCTGAGGAACGGGCGGCGGCTTGAGGTTGAGAGGCGGCTGACGATTGAGGTTCTGTAGGTGGAGAAGACGATGCTGGTTTTGTTGCAGAGGGAGTAGTGGTGGGTTGGGCGGGATTCGCTGGGTTTTGCGCCTGGGGATTGCGGCGTTGCTGTTGGTAATTTTTCAGAACATTCTGAATGTAAGTGTAGGTGTAAGAGTTTCGAGGAACGCTATTATATTGACTCCCATCCCCAGTCATCCACCAAGCGGCTGTTCGTTGTATTGCCACGGATTCATTATTATTACTGGCGCGATACTGCTCATTCAACACATCCCGCATCACGCAAACCAAAATAGCCCGCGCCGTGACAGGAGAGGCTTCAAAATCGGCAGGTGAAAGTTCTCGTCCAATACATTGCTTTGACCATCGGGGAATGTTACCCGGTTTAATTTGCCAGTCACTATAGAGTCCATCATCTGCCCTCCCAGTTTGCGGTGCGGCTAGTCGCAAGGCTTCCACAAGTGCTGAAACTTGAGCATCAGAGACTTGAGCGTATACCGGGGAACTCCAGAGTCCCAAAGAAAGTAACGCTGTACTCAGTAGGAATCGTTGAACTGGTTTGACGAATTTGAAACCCATTGGTGACACCTTGCCTGGCTAAAGAAATCAATTGTCGGGGCGGTTTTAGGCACTAGCGCTAGCTGAAGAGCCAATAACGGCTCAACAAGACCCGCCCTGATTCAATTGTAGGAGTGGATGAATGGGACAGGTTCAAGATATCAGTTCTGGCTTATGTTACCCTTTTTGAGGAATATGATTTGATTGCTGAATCGGTGTTCTAGAGGAGTAGAGGAGAGATTTAACTCGTTTTCTTTGTATTCTGAGATACATTTAATCAAAAAGTCCGGCTTCTGGCAAAGCGCTAATCTTATAGTTAGAGCCATCCAGACAGCCCGGTTGAAGGAGTAATGCCATGAATAATCCGTTTGACAAATATCAGCTCAGTCCCAATGCGTTCGGGATACTGAGAAACCTGATGATGATGACCACAGGCGCTACGGTGGTTGTCGCCCTGATTTTTGGCATTGGGTTATGGCGAACGGGGTCTCGTTTTTTGGGGCAAGTGACTACCCTATTTAGCACCCCTCAACCCGCACCCGAAGTTGACGTGCGCTCTTTGATTGTCCAGCAAGTGCGGGAGGTTAGCGACTTGACCACGGCTGTTTTTACGATGGAGGCGGTGGTTCCTACCCGTCAAGCTCGCACTTTGGCAGGTTATGCGATCGCGGAAACCACACTCCTTTATATTGCTTATGGTGAGGTGCGGGCTGGTGTCGATTTGGCAGAATTAAAACCAGAAAATGTGCAAATTGTCAATGATACGCTCCAAGTTCAACTCCCACCCCCCAAAATTTTAGATAGCAAAATTGACGTGAATCGGTCTCAGGTGTATGACTACGATCGCGGCTTCTTGGGATTAGGACCCGATACAGCGCCCCAGTTGCAGATGTTGGCGCAACAAGAAACCTTGAAAAAAATTGTCTTCAATGCTTGCGAGCAAGGGGTATTAGAAAAAGCCAACGAACGCGCCGAACTCGTCGTGGGTCAGTTGTTAACAACAGCCGGGTATAAACAGGTGCAGGTGAACACTCAATCCCCGATACCTGGAACTTGTCAGTCGGCGGCGTTAGCCTCTCAGCCAGCTCATTCTGGGATAGCTCCTTGATGGGGGCGCAGAGGCTTCAAGGGTGGAGAAGACAAAGGAGATGGGGAAGATGGGGAAGATTTTTTTGTTCCAGAAGTTCCTCAGGAGGATTACGCTGGAATTAGAGAACTCATTAATATACCAATGAAGATGCGTAGGAGTAGTATAAAACGTTACCAAAGGGACGATTCACCCATCCAGTCCAGGCAACAGCAGTCTACGCCATGCCATCAATTGGCTAATGGGAGTAAATCCGGGTTTTTGCATCAGGTTCCCAGTCGAATTCAAGAGGACTTAATTTGACGATGACTTACTGTCTGGGCATTATTAACCGTTTTGGTATAGTCTTAGCGGCGGACTCTCGCACCAATGCCGGGGTAGACTATATTTCTACTTACAATAAACTTTTTGATTTTTCCCTGCCAGGAGAACGAGCGATTATTATATGTACATCGGGAAACCTTTCGATTACCCAAGGGGTAATCAATCGGTTGCATCGGGATCTACAGAATCAGGAAGAACTGAATATCCACTCCCTCCCGAATATGTATGAGGTAACTCGTTACATTGGCAGCAAACTGCGGCAAATTCAAGAGCAAGATCGCCCTTGGCTAGAACGCGATCGCATTGATTTTAACTGTAGCTTGTTAGTCGGGGGTCAAATTCGCGGCGAAGACCCCCAACGTGACGAAGACCCCCAACTTTATCTAATTTACACCCAAGGTAATTTTATTAAAGCCACGCTGGAAACGCCGTTTTTGCAAATTGGCGAAACCAAGTATGGCAAACCCATCCTCGACCGAACTCTTACCTATGATATGCCACTAGAAGCTGTTGCTAAGTGCGCTCTGCTTTCTATCGATTCAACCATGAAATCAAATATTTCAGTCGGACCACCGATTAACTTGGTTATGTATGAAGCTGGCACCTTTATGACTCGCCAGAAACTGCAACTGCGTCTAGGTGATCCCTATTTGGCAAAAATTCGCAAGTTGTGGGAGGACTCGTTACGGCGTGCCTTTGAATCTATGCCCAATATTGAATGGCAGCATCCAGTAGAGGATAATCAGCAAGAAGATATTCTGATTGATTGAATTCCCTATTCCCCGTTCCCTGTTCCCTGTTCCTCTTCCAAGGACGAATGACGAATGACGAATGACAAAGGACAAATGACAAATCGATATTGGATTGGTGCGCTCGCAGTTTTGGGAATGCTGGAAACGGCATTCCTCACAGTGGTTGAATGGTTGGGAAAAGCGGCGGAAATTTGTCCCACTCATGGCTGTCAAGCGGTGCTAGAAAGTCCTTATGCCCAGCTTTTTGGACTCCCTCTACCCCTATGGGGATTTCTTGCCTATACCACTTTGTTAGGGGTTTCCCTAGCACCCTTAGCTATTAAATCCTTGTCATCCGAGTGGGTGCAATCCAGTTGGCTGGTTATGCTGGCAATTACCACCTGTATGCTGGTGAGTAGCAGCTATCTGATGTACGTAATGCTGTTTATTGTCAAGGGAGTTTGTCCCTACTGCATCGCCTCGGCGCTGTTGTCCTTAACCCTATTTCTGTGGACTACGATCGGTCATGATTGGCAAGATATTGGACAAGTCACGCTGACAGGATTGGCGGTTGGTTTGGTCACGTTTACGGGGATACTGGGAGTCTATACTGATGTTCCTAGCGCTAGCGCTACTACAGGAGAATCTGGTCCACCCATTACCCATATCTCCGGTGCGGCTGAACTCGCCTTAGCAGGTCATCTGAACACAGTAGGGGCAAAGATGTATGGTGCATTTACTTGCCCTCATTGTCACGAACAAAAACAACTTTTTGGTCAAGCCGCATTTAATCAAATTGATTACATTGAATGTAATCCTCGTGGCAAAAATGCCCAACCCGAACGCTGTCAAGCTGCTAATATTCAAGGAGTTCCCACCTGGGAAATTCAGGGACAGTTTTATCCAGGGGTGCAACCGTTAGAAAGATTGGCAGATATTTCTGGCTATCAGGGTTCAGAGGCGTTTAAGTATGAGTTTCCTTATTAAATAGTCATTCATCCTTTGTCGTACTCACCTTAATGGCAACGGCTGTAACTAGCCAGGGCGGGTTTTGTTGTTCAGTTATTGGTAACTAGCTAGGGTTAGTGGCTAAACCCGCCCCTACATTAATTATTATAGAATGGCACGCTTTTTAAACCGAATCTTGCCAACTTGGACGCCAGGAAATAAATTTCTTATCTTTGCTCAAGTATAGCAGTAGACACATCGATTAGGACAAGCGAACTGTTGTAGAGACGTTGCATGCAACGTCTCTACCAAATGAGGCAACGTCTCTACCAAATGATGTGTCCTAACCGCTATGGCGGTTGCGATAAAAATGGAACTTACTAGTGCAAGAAGGCAGAAATAACTGAACAGCTAATATCTCCCCCTGCTTCCCCTGCTTCCCCTGCTTCCCCTGCTTCCCCTGCTTCCCCTGCTTCCCCTGCTTCCCCTGCTTCATTGTATCTACGAAGCTGCTCAAGTATTTCCAAGGGCGCTGCACTAGGGAAGTCTTTCAACCCGTTTTAACGGGTTTAAGCTTTTAGCCAGAACTTTAGTTCTCGGCTTAAGGAGTGTGACATTCAACTTATGAGAGGTGTATTGTCTCAGACTGAAAACCGCTATATTCATCTCTGGCAATAGACAAATTAATTTTCATATCAGACTCAATTTTCCTAGCGCCTTCACCCACCGATTTAGTCGTCGCGATCGCACCCGAAATCGGGGCAGCATAACGGGGTATAGCGCAAGCCACGAGGGGAATATGGCGATCCGTGACAACGACGCCTTGATTGGGATCATAGCCTTGCCACCCTGCACCAGGTAAGTAAATCTCTACCCAAGCATGAAGGTATCGTTGCGATCGTTCTAGATTACCTTCCTGATACCCACTGACAAACCGTGCGCCTAATCCCATCACCCGACAAACGTCCATGAATAGCACCGCTAAATCTCGACAAGATCCGCGCTTTAATTGCCACGTTTTACTGGGGGACCAAGGTGCCCCTTTTTCCCGATATTGGGGTTTACAATGACTGTAGAGATGTTGGTTGAGTGTTTTGACAAAGTTAACGGTATCACCCTTGACTTGCTGGTAAATGTCCTGGGCTAATTGCTTTATTGCGTCCACTAAGAGGGGATCATAAAATTGCTGATAAGGCTGTAACTGAGATAACCAATAACTGGGGTAGTCAATGGGTAATTGAGTTGCCCAAGGTTCCAGTTGAATGTTATCGGGATCGGTGCGACAGGTTTCGACAACGGATGTAGCACTGATCGCTAATTGTTCGGTGCTGGTATTAAACCAAAGTTTCGCGATCGCATTCCCTTCTAGTTCGATAATCTCGGAAATGCTTGTGGGTTTGGGTTCAACGTCTAGTGTAAACGAATGCAGTTTCTGAGTCCCGTCACAGCGGGGGCTTAACCTCAAGATATGGGGTTTTAGAATAACGGGCTGATTATACGTATAGGTTGTGGTGTGGCAAATTTTGTAACGCACGATAATTCATCAAACAAAGTAATAAGTCCTAAGTAATAAATCCTAAGTTAATTGTAGGGACGGGTTTATAAACTAAAGCTAGCTTGTCACCAATAACTTTTGACCCTTCGCTGCGCTCAAGGGCAGGCTTTTGACTTCCGCCTAGGGGTACTAGGCTACAGGTTCTACCGCACAAAATGTTGTCGAGATTTGGTTGCCTACTTGATTAATTTCGATTTGCATTTGATTTAAAAATTCATGCAAACCCTGCTCGAAAACATCTTCTATCGTTAGATATCCGAGTTGAGAACACAAACGACCTAAAGCACGTTCGGCTGGGTTACACCACGTTCCCCGAGGAGTGCTCGTAATTTGATGCAGCGATTGTTCCGCTTGCGCCAGACAGAAGTGAATTGAGCGGGGGAACTGACGGTTGAGAATCAGAAATTCGGCGACACTGGTGGGTGTAATCCGATGCTGGGACTTGCGATACATTTCATAAGCACTGGCAGATTTGAGCAGTGACATCCATTGAATTTGATCCAATGGTGTTCCCACCCACTGTACAGACGGGAGTAACACAAAATACTTTACATCTAGAATTCGGGTCGTTTTATCTGCCCGCTCTAGCAATCTACCCAGTTGCCCAAAATGCCATCCCTCATTATGAGTCATCGTGGCATCCATAACTCCAGCAAAGCGATGGCTAGCCAGTTTGACTTGGGTGAAAAAATCAGGTAAGGCTTGCAACGCTCCTCCTTGGGAAGCCTCTTTAACCATCAGGAAAAATTCATTGACCTCTTCCCACATTTCTGAGGAGATCACTTCCCGAATCGAACGGGCGTTCTCACGAGCGAGCTGAAGTACCGATAAAATTGAGTTGGGATAATCTGAGTCAAAGGTGAGGAAGCGGATAACGTTGTCCGAGGTAGCTTCCCCGTAGCGATCGCGGAATAAATCTGAATCCCCAGTTGTAATCACCAACGGTTTCCACTGCTGGGTCACTCCCGGTGGCATATCCAGCATTAAATTTAAATTAACATCCACAAACCGAGCGATATTTTCCGCACGTTCGATATAGCGATTGAGCCAGTAGATAGAATCAGCAACCCGACTTAGCATAAGTATTTTTGATTGGTTATTGCTAATTAGTCATTAGTCCTTTTTCAAGGAACTTTTTAACAGGGGAGAGGAAATACAAATTCCTACTTCATATTTATGAGTGGTTAAGCACCCACGTATCCTTACTTCCTCCACCTTGGGATGAATTCACCACCAGAGAGCCCTTTCTCAGAGCCACACGGGTTAATCCACCGGGATGAACGTAAACATCGTCTCCCCGATGCAAAATGTAAGGGCGCAAATCGACATGTCGTCCTTCTACCTGATGATCAATCAAGGTTGGCACTCGCGACAGGCAAAGGATGGGTTGGGCAATATAATTGCGAGGATTTGCTTTAATCCGTTCAGCAAAGTCCGCCCGTTCCGCCTCAGTGGAACTCGAACCCACTAGCATCCCATAACCCCCCGACTCATTGGCAGACTTAACCACGACTTTCTCTAAATTATTCAAAACATAGTTTCGGTCTTCTTCCTGCCAACATAAATAGGTGGGGACATTCGATAAGATTGGCTCTTCTCCCAAGTAATAACGAATCATTTCTGGGACATAAGCATAGACAACCTTATCATCGGCTACACCTGTTCCGGGTGCATTGGCTAAGGCGACTCGCCCTTGGCGATACACCTCCATGAGTCCAGGTACACCTAACAAAGAGTCGGGACGAAAGACTTGGGGATCTAAAAAGTCATCATCGACACGGCGATACACCACATCCACTCGCCGCAATCCTTTAGTCGTTCGCATTTGCAAATAGCCATCCACGACGACTAAATCCCGACCTTCAACCAATTCCACACCCATTTGCTGGGCTAAAAAGGAATGTTCAAAGTATGCAGAGTTGTAAATACCAGGGGTAAGGACGACGACGGTGGGGTCAGGAAGTTGATGTGGCGCTAAATTGAGCAGGGTTTCTAGCAAATGGCTGGGATAGTCATCCACTGGCTTAATTGCCATAGTTTGGAAGATTGCCGGGAATGTAGTTTTCATCACCCGACGGTTTTCTAGGACGTAGGAGATGCCCGAAGGCACACGCAGGTTATCTTCTAGAACATACCACTGACCGTCGCGATCGCGAACTAAATCGGTTCCGGTAATGTGACACCAGACATCGCTTGGGGGTTTTAAGCCTACGCAAGGTTTGAGGAATCCTTTTGCCGAAAAAATAATTTCGTAGGGGATTTTGCCATCGCTGAGAATGCGCTGTTCCCCATACATGTCGTTGAGGAAGAGATTAAGCGCTGTGATCCGCTGTTTCAGTCCTTGCTCTAGTGTTTCCCATTCTTGAGCTGAGATAATCCGGGGAATGATATCAAAGGGAAACACCCGTTCAATGCCCTGATTATCACTGTAGACGCTGAAGGTTACGCCTAACTTCAGCAGGGCGACTTGAGCAGTTTCCCGGTGTTGCTGGAGTTCATCAGGGCGCAATCCCTGCATCCAATTAATCAGGGCGGCTGCTGACGGTCGTGGCTGTCCTTTGGCTGAGAACAGCTCATCATAGAATTCTTCTGGATTGTAGAGATCCCATTGTACTGCCACGTTGACTACACCCCTCCTCGATGTACACCCTACGTATTACAAGATTGGTCTAAATCGGATCTAGAACTGTAGTGAATATTACCGTTTACTGGGAGTTCAGGTAAAGCTTACCGAAAAAATTGCTATTTGTAACAACTTCTAAACTTTAGTAAATCCTGTTTGGCAACTAGGGACAATCATGTTACTTTGAATATGGAGGTCGTCCTCCAGAGTCATAATAACTGGAGAAAAACCAACAAAGAGTCAGAGGTTATGACGATCATCCCCTATCTTTGACTCTGCCACAGAAGTAACTAACCTAGCATAGCAGTAAGGGGTTAGATTCGGTGGAAACCGAAACCCAACTCAAGTCCAGAAAGACAGATTTATGCGGGTCAATAAGCGGTGAACCTGTGGAATATTGCAAACATTAGTAAGCTCAGATTAAAACCTGAAAAATTAACGGCTTGAAAAGTCCTAATAGAACGATCGGTTGGGTCTAACTCTTTGGTTAGACCCAATTGATTTGTGATACCAAATCTGCCTTTGTTACCCCCTTTTGCCCGGCGATTAATAACGGGGGTGAGGAGCCCGAATTTATCATGATAACTAGAGTGCCATGGCACGTCTGTCTGATGATAGGGGCAGGTTTAGGCTCAAACTCTTGCAAAGACATCCTCACCACGCCGTAGTAGGGGTTTGGTAACCAAACCCCTACTGTCGCTCAATGGAGGTCATTAGTAGACAACAAATCACCAATGACTAATAACCAACCCAATTGATAGTCTTACCGAACACTAATTGGTTCAGTCGGTTTATTCAAACCCCGTTGTGCTAGCACTGTATTTTCGAGAATGGTAATCGCTTGCTTATATTGAGGATCTTCGATTGTGGCACGTAACATCGGTTGTGTCACTAAACGCTGCTGTTGGGCGCGAGTTAAATCAATTTTCACATCAGGGGCAATTCCCTTGTGATTAATATCAATACCACTAGGAGGATAGTAGCGGGAAATCGTAACAGCTAAGCCCGAACCATCGGATAAGGAATGGACAGACTGCACGACGGCTTTACCAAATGTAGTCGAACCGACAACCATTGCCCGTTTATTATCCTTGAGCGCACCTGCTAGAATTTCACTAGCGCTGGCTGAATTGCCATCAACTAAGACAACGAGAGGAAGTTGAGTCAGGGCGGTTTTGTTGGCAGAAAATTTTTGTTCTCCGCCTTTACGATCAACTGTGTGGACAATTTCACCATCATTGATCCACATGCGGGCAATTTCAATACTGGCGTATAATAACCCTCCAGGATTTCCACGCAAATCTAAAACATAGCCATCCACCTTTTGACTATCCAGATTGCGGATTGCCCGTTGCATTTGTTCCGCCGCATGGGAACTAAATTCATCGACGCTGATATAACCCACCTGCATCTGACCTTCGTTTTTGAGGGTATAGTGTACAGAAGGTAGCTCAATTTGGGCGCGGGTTAGAGTGACATCAAAAGGACTTTGCCCTTGACGAGAAATTTGCAGTATCACCGATGAGCCGACTTCTCCCCGAATTAACGCCGAAGCTTCTTCCGCACTCATTCCTTGAGTGGATTTGCCATCAATGGCGAGGATTTTATCTCCCGACTTAAGTTGGGCTTCAAACGCCGGCGAATTTTGAATCGGTTCAACAATAACCAGCTTTTTGGTTTTCTCATCAACACCCATGCGAATTCCTACCCCAGACAGTTCACCCGCTGTTTGATCAGTTAGGGCTTTAAATTGTTCTGGTTCTAAAAAGCGAGTGTAGGGATCACCAATAGGTTCTAGGGCGTCGCGAATGGCTTGGTAGGCTTGTTCGACAGACGTATAATTTCGGTTGAGTAGCTGTTGACGGGTTGCTCGCCAATCCACTTGATTGAACGAGGGATCGACGTATTCCTGATTAACAATTTGCCAAACTTCATCAACAACAGTCTTGGGACTATCCTGAAGCGCCGCCGAGACGGAGCGATTGCTGCCAATTGGGGCTAACCATGATAATGTGGCTGTTGTTGCGATCGCACCAGTTAAGAGGATGCTTTTGAGCCAAGGGAAGGTTTTGGGATATTGATTCATGGGAAATACGTCGAACAGACTATGGGTGGGTTTAAAGCGGACAGTCAAAGCGTACCCAGTCGTTGGCTTCTACCGTTAGCATTCCCTGAGTAGGGATAGCATGGTTCTGGCGGCATCAAATCCGTCTATTGCTACTATACTCAACTTATCTGGCTCATTTCCAGAAATTTTGTGCCAGTTTACCTATTGTCCTGTTGATGAAGACAATCTCTTCGCCTCGGACAGTAAGAGTGCATCAAGTGGTAAGCCTGAGTGAGACGATTGATTACACGCCATTGGCTAGGGTTTGGGCGTTGGCTACTGTCTAAGCAACGACTACGCTGGTTAGGCTTAGGGCTATTAAGCCTAGTCGTTATTCTTAGTATAGGGTTACTTGCCAATATAGTGAGGTTGCAGGTAGGAGCCTCTGCACCTGTGGATACGTTTTTTGTTTTGGGGGGAAGTATTCGCCGGGAGGTTTATGTGGCTCAGTTAGTGAAACAACATCCCCAAACTCCCGTTTTGATTTCTCAAGGCTCTGATGAACCCTGTATTTGGCTCATCTTTCAAAAGTATAACGCGCCAATAGGTCAGGTTTGGTTAGAAAAATGTGCGGATTCCACGTTTGGTAATTTTTACTTCGGTATTCCCATTTTACGTCGCTGGGGGGTGCGTCATGTTCAGTTAATTACCTCTCCGAGCCATTTACCACGAGCTGGGTGGATGGCGCAAATTCTTTTGGGGGCGAATGGGATTTGGGTGGATGTGGATACGGTACAGGAACGGGGGATTCCAGGTAATCAGGAATCGTGGTTGAAGACGGGACTGGATATGACGCGCAGTCTGGTTTGGGCGCTGTTGAGTCAGGGAATTCAGCCACACTGTTCTGAGGTAACACCACTAACGGAGGTGGATTTATCGGCTTGGCGCAAGTCAGGATTCGACTGTGAATATCAATGGTGGTTAAAGCTAGATTATTGATTGGCGAAGCGTTGGTGTCTAAAAAAGAGTTGGCTATCACCGTAGTAGGATGCCACAAATTCCGAGGTGGTTTCCAGATGTCCGATTAGTTGGGCGTTTTGGCGATAACTTGGCTCGTCTATAATATCAGCGTTCTGGTTGGCGTTTTCGTCTCCTACGTTTTTGGGATCAACGGCATAGAGGGAAAATAAAGAGGTTCCAACAGGAATTGTGGCAAGGTCATCTCTGAAATCATGGGGTGGTTGTTCAGGAAACTGAATAGTGGGATTGGGAACGAGAAAAAGGCGATAGGGATAAAAGGGATCAGGTTCTGGATGACCCGTTTGGTCTATTTTGGCAAAGCCTTGTAAATAGAGTTTGCGGGGAAATTTGCTGACGCGGCGGAAGATTAAATTGATGAATTTAGGACCTAAATCGTTTTCTTCGGGAACGATATTAGACAATTCATTGGCAAAGAAATTATAGTTATTGCCTTGACCCGTGAGGGAAACCAACGCCGAGAAGTTTTCGGAGGGTTTGCCATCCACCAAAAGCTTGAGGGCTAACCCTGGGGCAAATCCGCGATCGCTGGGATCAGCCGTGAGGGATAATCGTAGAAGACCATAGTCGGCTCCTTTGAATAAACCGGTAAATGGAGTGGTGGGGGTGGGGATTAACTTAACCTTAGCCACACTTGCATGGGCGTGAATGGCTTTGTTCCATTTGCGGGGCGCTTCATCGGCTAAGCGATCCATTTTGATGCTTAAGAGAGTAAATAATAAGCCGATAACGTCAATTTTTTTGAGTGGCGGTAGGTTATCGTAGCGGGATTCTAAAATTCTTTGCTGCCAAATAAAGTCCTGCTTTTTTGCAGCATTCCAAGATTCATAGTCGTTAGGGAGTGGCTCTAAATTGTGGGCATTATGCCAAAATTTTTGCTGCTTTTTCATTGGAGTGACTGGGTAAAAAAGTATTGGGGTTTGTAGTGTCTTTTAAGTTTTATGGGGAAAGTCCAAAAAGTTCTCCTTGATTGCTTCAACTTATGGGTTAAATCCGTTAGTTTTTTCTGGTCTCCCCCATGGAACAAAAAGCTCTCGCATCCTCTGGCTTCCCCCGTGCAAAAAAAGCTCTCGCATCCTCTGGCTTCCCCGTGCAACAAGAGCTCTCGCATCCTCTGGCTTCCCCGTGCAACAAGAGCTCTCGCATCCTATGGCTTCCCCCTTTTTAAGGGGGACGGGAGGGGGATCTAAAGGGGGACGGGAGGGGGATCTAAAGGGGGACGGGAGGGGGATCTAAAGGGGGACGGGAGGGGGATCTATAAGGGGGACGGGAGGGGGATCTAAAGGGGGACGGAAGGGAGATCTACAAGGGGGACGTCTTAATGATTAATATCCCGAAACACCAACTTTACGCCAGGGGGCAAAGGCATTTTGTACGCCGAATAAAGCAGGGCTGACTGTAGGATAATGGCGGCGCAGAACAGTTAACATACTGTTGTTGTCAATCCAGTCTAAACCCCATTGAGTGTAGACTTCGGCGGTGTAGTCTTTGGTGAAGAAGCGATCGCTCTTGAGTCGTCGGGATGCCATTAGGATAAAGATACGGAAGGCTGTATCACTGAAGCCAAACCCGGCGGGTGGGTTTTCGGCAAACATGCCTACCATTAAATCAACGCTGTTGATGTCGTTGTTGTAAACTTCCCGTAGTTCCTTTGCCCATTGCGGGTCTTCGGTGATGTCCTCAAAGGTTTTGACCCGTTCACGACCAATGAGTTCACGGAATTGATTATAACGGGGAACGCCGCGTTCGCGATCGCGTAATATATCAACAGCGGCTAGATCGAAGACTTCGCCGTTATCCCGGACTAATTGCTGTAGAAAACGCGGGTAATTATGTAAGGTAATTGCCCCAGGATGAGTGATCCCAAATGAGTAGAATAAATCGGGCATACCTACTTTATCCACTAGCGTCCGGCTACGATTCCCTGATACTTCAAATAGATTTTGAGTTAATCGTAATTCCCCATTCTTGAGAGAGTAAAATTCAAACTCATCTGGCATTAAGGGATGCATCCGATAGACCGAGACAAATTCTTCGGTGAGAGAGTAGGGGGCAGTATGATGATCTGTGGGTGATCCGATAATACCACTGAGGACTTCTCCCTCTCCGATACGCCCAAATAATCGTTTGACATGTTGACCTAAAAATCCCCACCAGTTGGCGTTCATGGCGATTTCTAAGGCGGGATGTCCCAGGATTGCAGGCGTCCATTCAACGGTATGGATTTTGGCGATTAAGGCGGCGTTAATTAGTCGGGCGTGATTAAACAGATCATCGTCTTTCCAATCGGGATATTCGTTTTTGAGATGATCGCAAATAGTATTGTGTTCTTTGACGAATAGAGTATGTAACATACTCAAGCCTACCCACCAGTTCTCATCAAAACCCGCTAGGTCGATGCCATTGTCTGGGTTGATGGGTAATAAGTTATCGTCACCGATAATTAGCTTACCATCGACATGAGTCCGCAGCTTATCAATGGTATCCTGATCACTACCATAAATTTGTGACGCATCCCACCAATGAGTGACTCGGTTCACAAAGGTGGGGGGATTTTTGGTATCTCCGTCGGGACGAGTGGAGTCGGGTAAAGTCGCGCCCACTTCTAGAGGTCGATATTCTTGGGGCCACGGATCATCTGCTTCTAGAGGAATCTCAAATTTCTTCTCTAACGTACCCCCATGGGCAAACCAGTCATGGGTTTGAAATTGAATCCAAGCTGCGGCGTGTAAGTTTAAAGTGCTAGCGGGTACAAATTTATCCCTTGTCAGTAATTTGCGGCTAATTGTACGCGGATTGGGTTCGAGTAAATTCTTTTGGTCAGGATGAGTGTATTGTAGGGGAACGTTGCGTCCAAAACGGGAACCCGCCTGACCCATTTCTGGCATCTCCAGGCTATTAAAACTCCCGTCGGCTGTACGAATCTTGAGATGGTGACCATCTGGGCTGGGTGTAGGTTGTGTTCCATCACCTTGGCTAGGTAATTTTGCTGTATCATGTAGGTTTTCTTGCCGCATTCGGTTCCGGAACTGGAATAATTTTACTAATGCCAGCGGAATGGGTAATTGATGCCAAGGTTTTTGCCGACCTTGAGCCGATTTGGATGATTTAGCCATGATTTAAATTCCTTATTATTTAGATACAATAATTAACAACCGTGTCGGGACGTAATCGGGACTAAATTCAATATTCTTAATGGTAAAGTCCCATGCCTATTTCCGACAACCCCTTTACCAAATCTCCTGAATTAATCCCAATTTTACCCAATTCATACCAACTTTTTTAATCATATAACTTTCGAGAAACAGAAGACACGATCTTCCAGACGTACCATAGTACGTCTAGAAGCAGGGGGATAAAGTTACATCTTTAGAAGGCAAGTCCCGATAAAGAGTAAATGCTGGATAGTCGGAAGCTTGAGTACAATTACTTAATCATTAACACTCAAAATTCTCTCATCATTCTTGCATACTTCTGACCACTTGAGTCACCATTGTTCGGGGAAGAAAGCGAACCGATAAAGCCAGCAGTTTGTTTCTTACACCAGGAATAACGACTGGTTTGCCTTCCACCATGCTTCGATAGCCAATCTTAGCAACCGTTTTCGCATCCATAATCTGGCGTCCCTTGACCAATTTTGATTGTTCCATATTTGCCCGTTTTTGAAATCCAGATTCTGTTGGTCCAGGACAAAGGGCTGTCACGGTTACTCCGGATTCCTTGACTTCATTGGCGAGGGCTTCTGAGAAGGACAGGACATAAGCTTTGGTGGCGTAGTAAACTGCCATCATAGGTCCAGGTTGAAAGGCAGCAGTGGAGGCAATATTTAATATTTTTCCCTGCTTGTTTTGGATCATTTGAGGTATAAATAGCTTGGTCAGATGGGTTAAGGCAACCATATTAACCTGCATCATCGAAAGTTCCGTCATCAGGTCAATTTGCTCAAAAAATCCGTAAGTGGCAAAGCCAGCATTATTTACCAAAACATCAACAGTCATGGTTTCTTGTTGAAGTTCGGCAAAAATTTCCTGAGGGCTGTTCGGGTCAGACAAATCTTTGACTATTGTTTTTACCGTGATCCCGAATTTATCGGTGAATGAGTCAGCCATCTGCTGCAACTTATCGCCACTTCGGGCAACTAAGACTAAATTATAGCGATCGCGAGCCAATAGTTTGGTCAACTCATAACCAATACCACTGGATGCGCCAGTAATCAGAGCAGTTTGGGGGTGATGGGGATTGAGGGAAGACATTTTGAAACCAGCAATAGAGAGTCTGAGCAACGACAGAGGCGATTGAGTTGGTTCAAACCGCCTCTGTTTGTTCCATTGATGATAACCAGCCTCAGCCTGTTCGCCACAAAACCCGGATACTTTTAACAAATCTTAAAATAAACTCAGTTGTCCCAGGAGTTGCCATAATTGAAAAATTAGAATATTCTGGATTTTTATAATTATCTTATATAAACGTCCCTTGCCGCCAATAACGAATGACAAATGACAAATGACAACGATATCATTTTTCAACCCATAACATTCCGGAACCTGACTGTCAACAATCGCATTTTTCGCTCGAATATTTCCGGCAGATTCGATAACTATAATGGTTCCGGTAACCAAGCCAGAATCAATTGGGAACAGAAGTTTGCCAGAGGAGGCGTAGGTGCAATTATTTCATCGTTTACGCCCGTGCAAATTCGGGGACGAATCCTGCCAAACTATGCCACGATTGACCGAGATGACCGCATTCCCTTCTGGCGTAAAATTGGGGAAGTTGTGCATGAGTATGACTGCAAATTTATCATGCAACTGAGCCATTCAGGGCGTCAGCAGGATGTGAGTGGCGTGGAAAACCTTGATTTAAAAGCCCTCAGTTCAACCAGTATCACGGAATCGTTTCATGGTTTTGAATGTCAAGCCATGACAAAGGCTGAGATTCAAGAAACAGTTCAGGCGTTTGCGGCGGGGGCGAGACGGGCGCGAGAGGCGGGATTGGATGGTGTGGAACTGCACGGCGCCAATGGTTATTTAATTACCCAATTTCTCAGTTCTGGGATTAATGACCGCAATGATGAATATGGGGGTTCCTTAGAAAATCGCGCTCGCTTTTTGTTGGAGATTATTAGAGCAATTCGTCAAGAAGTGGGTGATGACTTTCACCTACAAGCTAAGATTAGTGCGGTGGACTATAATAATGCCGTGATTCCGTGGGAAAAGCCGGGGAATACCCTAGAGGATTCGATTCAAGTTTGTAAGTGGATGGAAGCGGCTGGAGTTGATGGGATTCATATTTCCACGGGCAGTCTATTTCCTCATCCCTTGAACCCTCCCGGTGAATTTCCCAGAATGGAGGCAATGCGCTGGTATGATTTGATGTTATCCAGTGGGATTCATACCTTTCGCAACTATTTACTGTTTCGGTTTCCCCTGTTGTATCCAATTTTCTTATTCTTATGGAATCGAGTTCAGAAACAGACCCAAGATCAACCGATTCAGGGATTAGAGGTAAAGGCGCAAGCATTGAATGAGTCGTTCCAGACGTTCGTGAATTCCCAACAGATGCAGGAATTGTTGCAGAAGTATCAAGGGGTTAGCATTAATCACGCGGCTGAGATTAAAAAGCAGGTGAATATTCCAGTTATTTGTACGGGAGGGTTTCAGCAGGCGTCCTATATTCGTCGGGCAATTCAGGAGGGATTCTGCGATGCGGTTAGTATTGCCCGTCCCTTAGTCGCAAATAATGACCTAGTTCACCAGTTTAAGGCAGGAAAAGACTTGCCAGAACGTCCTTGTACTTACTGCAACAAATGCTTACTCAATGCCTTAGAAAATCCTCTCGGTTGTTATGAGTTACACCGCTATAATAACTCGGATGAAATGATTGCAGAAATTATGACTGTGTTTGATCCTGCACCGTTTCGGTGACTGGACTATAGGAGAGGCGTGGGCGGGTTTATTAACATTAGGGTGACAACAAGCGATAATAGCAAAAACTAACTGCCTCTACTGGCGTGACCCAACTAAAATGGTGCAATAGATTGGCTTCGTAGTGAGGGCTTCAGCCCTCTTTAGCTGACATTAAGGTTTAAATGCCGAACAGCTTAAATCACCAATCACTAATTATTAATTATGGAAGAATCAACGCCCTTGAAGTCAAAAGGCAAGAATTTTAAGAAACTAGGGATTGTGCTTGCGGGATTTTTACTCGCTGCAATTATTGGTTTAATTTCTCCCCTATTCTTGAATAATCCTGTGGATTATGCTGATATTAATGACCATTTTAAATATGGGTCAATTGGCAGTGAACCAGAAAATGGGTTGCCCTATTGGATTTGGAAAGTTCTACCCGCCGTATTTCCTGACAAATTGCCCGGTGAAGGGTATCAGTCCCTAGGTTTTCTTTACGAGCCGGGAAAAGACCGCCCCATTGGGTTTTCTCAGCGTCGCGTTTTGATTGACCGCGTTGGCTTGAATTGTGCGATTTGTCATGTCGGTTCGCTGCGGGATAAGCCTGAGAGTGAGTCTCAAATTATCCCCACGATGCCATCAAATACAGTGAATCTGCAAGGGTATATTCAGTTTCTGGGAAAAACGGCTTTGGATGAACGATTCACACCAAACCGAATTTTAGCCGAAATTGATGCCCAAGGGGGAAACTTTAATCCGATTCAGACGTTAATTTATCGCTATCTGGTTATTCCCCAAACGAGAGATGCGTTGATTACTCAAGGGAGTCAACTGGCTTTTTTAAACGAACAACCGGATTGGGGTTCAGGACGGGTGGATACGTTTAATCCCTATAAATCGATTCAGTTTCGCTTCCCGATGGATGAGTTAGAAGAAGATGAAAAAATTGGTACGGCTGATTTACCCTCTATATGGAATCAAAAACCCCGTGAAGGATTGCAACTGCATTGGGATGGGGATAACAAATCGGTTCATGAACGTAATTTAAGTGCAGCTTTGGGTGCAGGAGTGACTCCGGTTACGGCGGATTTGGAACGGATTAAGCGAATTGAGGATTGGTTATGGGAACTTCCTCCACCGACTTATCCGTACCCGATTAATCGGGAATTAGCGGCTAAGGGTCAGCCAATTTATCAAAATAATTGTGCCAGTTGTCATGCCTTTGGTGGGGCGAAGCTGGGTAAGGTGACGCCGATTGGGGAAATTGGTACTGACCCCCATCGGTTAGATTCTTATACCTACAAGTTGCTGTCTAATCAAAATACCCTGTTTGCGGGGACGCCGGAACGGTTCAAGAATTTCCGTAAGACCGATGGTTATGCCAATATGCCATTAGATGGAATCTGGTTGCGAGCGCCTTATTTGCACAATGGGTCTGTACCGACGCTACGAGACTTGTTAGAGGATTCAGAAAACCGTCCTCAGGTATTCTATCGCGGGTATGATGTATTTGATCAAGAGGATGTCGGTTTTGTCTCAACGGTTGCCCAGGAGAAGGGGAAGCAGTATTTTAAGTTTGACACTACCGTACCTGGCAATAGTAACAAGGGTCATTTGTATGGCATCGAACTTTCTGCGGAGGATAAAACTGCATTGGTTGAGTATTTGAAAACGCTTTAATTTTTGGAGATTGGATAAGTGCGAGAGTTTTGTATATAGACCAGATTCACTACTATCATTTTTGTCACCCAGATGCGGCTGAACCCGCCTCGACCGAGTTGTGAATTAACCTCCTTATCCCCCCTGTCTCCCCATTTCCCCTCTGTCCCCCATCTTTTAGAATCAAGAGAAAAAATCATGAATTCTTATGCAAAATGGTTTTGTCGTGTTGTCTGGCTAGGCATTGTGGTGAATATGTTTTTTATAATTCCCCTCTGCTTTTTTCCAGAAGTTCTACTTTCGCTATTAAAGATGCAAATACCCGTGCCAATTATCTGGGTACGGGCGGCTGGACTATTGCTACTGGAACTTAGTATTTTGTATATTCCGGGAGCAATTGATCCTTATCGCTACAAAGCAACGGCTTGGATGTCAGTATTCGTTACACGGGGCGCGGGCGCTACTTTTTTCCTAAGTGCTGTTTTGTTCTTTGGGCAAGAGTTAGGATTTCTCACGATTGCTTTAGTGGATGTATTTTTCATAATTGTGCAAGGGATTCTGTTATTCTTAGCGATGCGGAATCAACAGCCTGAAATGCCAGAAACAGCCCAGAAATTTTCCTAAATCGGTCATTTTCGGAGAAATTGGACGGGTAGCAGTGACCCACTTGCACCAATTAACCTGGGAGCCCACTCAATTGGAGTGGGTTGCCCAAGACTATCACGTCTATCTATTGCTTTTTTCATTAAAAGCAATAGGACTAAACTAAACAACAATAAGGAGAATTTTGTGGAAAGTAAAACCTCAAAAATTGGACGAACAATTACAGCGATTGTAATTATTATAATTCTGCTAATTGGTAGTGTGGGATATCTGGCATGGTATAACTTTTTTCGCGAAGTAGACACCTATTACGAATCAGTCGAAGATCATTTTAAATACGGTTCGATAGGTACCGAAAATGCCGAAGGAGTTCCCTATTGGATTTGGCTAGTATTACCTCGGATTTTCCCGGATAAACTCCCAAAACCTGGTGGCTATACCTCCCTAGGAATTACCTGGGAAGAAGGACAAGAATTACCTGTTGGCTTTTCTAAAAAAATTATCGGCTTTCCCCGCCAAGGAATAACCTGTGCGCTGTGTCATAGTGCAACCTATCGCCAAACCCCAAAAGATAAACCAACCATTGTTCTAGGGGGACCCTCGAATAAATTCAATCTGCAAGGTTATATTCGCTTTCTCAGTGATTGTGCCACTGATCCCCGATTTAATCCGGACTATATTTTAGATGAAATTAGATATAATTACGACCTGTCTTGGTTTGATAAGCTACTCTATCGGTTTATTATTATTCCCCGCACCCGGAAAGAGTTATTAGAACTTAAAGAATCCTTTGCCTGGATGGAAGAACGACCGGATCAAGGACCGGGACGAATTGCTCCGTTTAATCCGGTGAAGTTTCGAGTTTTAGGACTACCCCTAGATGATACAATTGGCAATTCAGATATGATGTCGATTTGGAATCAAAATCAACATGAAGGATTTGCCTTACATTGGGATGGGTTAGAAACATCACTCACAGAAACCGTGAATACTGGAGCGATTGGTGATGGTGCGACGAAGGAGTCAATTAATATTCAGGGATTACAGCGGGTGGAGGATTATATTCGTCAATTACCCGCGCCAAAATATCCATATAAAATTGACCAAGCTTTAGCTGCACAAGGGAGTCAAATTTTTGAAAGTAACTGCGCCTCTTGTCATGGGTTAGGCGGCGAAGGAATTGGAACTGTTATTCCTATTGATGAGATTGGTACTGACCGCTATCGTTTAGATATGTGGGCGCAAGAAGCGGCTGATGCGTATAACGAGTTTGCCGAAGGGTATGATTGGGATTTTGAGCAGCTTCGCAAAACTAATGGATATGTCGCGGTGGCGTTAGATGGTTTGTGGTTAAGAGCGCCCTATTTGCATAATGGTTCAGTCCCGTATTTAACAGATTTATTGGAAATCCCACAGAAGCGGACGAAAGTGTTTTATCGAGGATATGATGTGTATGATTCGGAAAAAGTAGGGTTTATTGCTGAAGGAGTAGAGGCGAAGAAAGAGGGGTTTAGATATGATACGATGGTGAGGGGAAATAGCAATCAAGGTCATAGTTATGGTACAGAGTTGGTGGCTGAGGATAAGCAGGCGTTGATTGAGTATTTGAAATCGCTTTAAGTGTTATTCGTGATTTGTCATTTGTCCTTTGTCAACGATTCAAATAAAAAATGGTAAGATTTTGGCATAAGGGTAAAGCCAGTAGGGAGCATCTCCATATCAGCAAAAGTCGTGTGGAAAGCGAAGCGCAAACATTTAGCTGACGTACTTCTAAATGGGAGTCAGATGCTCACACTACTGACTGAGCGGCTCAATTCTCCTTGGCTTCCCTGCACCTTAAAGAGGGCGGATTTAGTCAAGTTATCAGTTTTTTAAATCACATTATCTGTCAAATCCGCCCCGACAAACCTGCACCCCTGCACCCCTTATTTCTGAAGGGGTAATTACAAATCCCATGACTGATTCAGATAAACAACCACTAACGCTGCCAAAAATCCTTGATGGCTTGGACAATTTAAGGATTGATGAACTGCGGACTCTGCAAAAGGCGATAAATCAGCGGATTCAACGCTATGTCGATGCCTTGGGTAAGCCACTACTGAGCGACTTAGTGGCAGGATTGGAATGGACTCAAGAGTATAAAGATAATCCACCCATCTCAGATGAACGACTCCAGGAAATCAAAGATGGCGCAAGACCAACAGATGCGGAATTAGAGGATATCGCTGAAGCGTTAGAAATGGATACTGATGAACTTTTGCAGATGCTGCGTTTTCGTCAAATTTGACGGTTCTGTGGGCAGGAAAAATTGATCGTTGCGCTGTCTTTGCCATAAGCGTTGAAACATTTACGACAAATGCTTAATTTAGTATAACCTAAAGATACATCTACTTTCTCTCACGCCTACCTAGCGGTGTTTCCTCTGATATTTAATTTATAAATCAAGAAATCTGTGCCAACATTCCATGAATTGTGGACAAGGGAACCTGATAAAAATAGTGACGCAAAAACTGTTCTTCTTCTACACCGGATAAAAAGACTTGAATCTTTTCCTTTGTCATCGGATCGATCGCGTCTCCACCCAATTCCCCAATCGAGCCACTGATTTGGATTGATCCGCCTTGGTGTTTCACCTGAAACCCCAAACCCGAAAGGGCGGCTAGTCCAAAATGTAAGGTGCGATCGCTTAATTCTAACTTTTCTTGCAATTGCCCTAGGGTAGCGGATTTCCCGGTGCGACTGAGGAATTTAGCCAGTCCGACTAATTTCTCCCAAACCTGGCGGGGTGAGAGTTGAGGCGGTGGCGGATACGCGATCGCTAATTTTCGTTCACTTTGCATCGCCCGTCTAAACCAGAGTTGCAATTCATCCCAACTGGTGGGACATTCGCGAACGGTTAACGGATCAGTTGATTCAGGGGTGAGCGTTTCCTCCTGTTCCCCAACCGGGGCTGGTTTAGTCAAATGAGCGGACATTGACAGAACCTTATCGGTAAACCCCGCCCCTACACCTCTATCCTCCTGCATCCCATCGCGCCAATCTAAAATCCAATCCAGTTGACTGGAAAGATTAAACGAGGAAATCCTATCCCCCGATTGAACCGCCACTAAGCGCACTTCAAAACGTTTTTTAAAGTTATTATAGTCCAGTTCCACAATCGCATTACATCGACCTTTGGGAACTTCATCTTGATAATGTCCCCACCAGATACCCGGAAAGCCCATACTTGTAGAATCATCCCAGATTTCCAATTCGGTTTTAATATATTGCACCTTTTTGCCTTTCAAATCCTGAGTATTACGATTCCTAACCGATTCAAACCAACAGTTTTCAATCAGCAGCTTAGGAACCGGATTACCCATTCCACAAGGTTCCAAGAGTTTAAGTTCTTGGAATAAAGCTTTTCCCAAAGCAGCAACTGTTACAACAATATCAGCGGTAACGACAGGGGCTAATAAGGCGTCTTGTGCGGCTAATTGTTGGCGTAACTTTTGATTGATCGCTTCGGTAAATAAGGGAATATTTTCCACAGGCAAACTTAACCCAGCAGCAAAGGGATGTCCGCCGAATCGGTGTAATAGGTGTTCTTGGGATTGGACTAATTCATACAGATCAATCCCATTAACCGAACGGGCAGAACCTCTGGCGATTGTTGATGGAAAAAATTCTCCCTTGTCTTCTTGGCTCCTCTGCTCCCAGACGTGGCGTGGTACGTCTCTACATTGCTCCTGTGCACTCTCGTCTCCCCAATCCTCACCTGTACTTAATAAAATAGTTGGGCGTCCATATTCTTGAGCAATTTGACCCGCGACTAAGCCTAAAACTCCCGCTGACCATTGGGGATCGTCTAGGACAATAACATAAGTTGTCGAAAGGTCAAGTTGTGCCAATTTCTGTTTAACCTGTTCCGTAATATCTTTCTGTAAGGATTTGCGGCGACTATTGGCTAATTCTGTTTCTAGGGCTAAGGTTTGAGTATAGGCTTCATCGCGACGGGTTAATAACTCCACACAAAACGAAGCATCACCTTGAATCCGACTCACCGCATTAATTCTTGGACCTAAGCCAAAAGAAATATCTGTGGGGCGATCACCACTGCGCTGACAGAGTTCTAAAAGCTTAGCTACACCGGGACGGGTGCGGGTTTTCAATTGTTGCTGTAGCGTTTGAATTCCCCGTTGGGCTAAATAGCGACAATCACCACTAAGCTGGACTAAATCGGCAATTAAACCAATCGCCACTAAATCCAATAAGTCCTCTAGAGGTTGTTGG
This sequence comes from Coleofasciculus sp. G2-EDA-02, assembly GCF_040226375.1. NCBI lineage: Bacteria > Bacillati > Cyanobacteriota > Cyanophyceae > Coleofasciculales > Coleofasciculaceae > Coleofasciculus > Coleofasciculus sp. G2-EDA-02. Next base: position 78,799 of record NZ_JAVKEW010000122.1, read on the forward strand.
GGAATATTGGGTAATGTTTGATAAAGTGCCTCGACTAACTTATACGCCACCGCCACACCAGATAGATGAAACAGGGGATGGGTTTCGGCAAAATAGCGGGGGTTAATAATAGAAACGACGTTAGGGCGATCATCTGGTAATGTATGGTGATCGGTAATAATTATGTCTATCCCCAATTGCTGAGCATAATCAATTTCGCTGAGATTCGTGCTTCCCGTATCGCAGGTTACGATCAGTTTAGTTCTCAATCGTGCCAATTGGTCAATTCCCGAACAATTTAACCCATGAGATTCCGTGAGACGATTAGGAATGTAATAGGTGAGTTGTTGATTCTGAGGCAAAAACTGTCCCAATCCTTCCCATAAAACACTGGTTGCCGTAATCCCATCGGCGTCAAAGTCACCCCAAATCGCCACCTTTTCTCCCTGATCCCGCCCTTGCTGCAATCGCTGCACCGCTCGCTTCATTTCCTGACCAAATTCAAAGGGACTAGCGGGTTGATATAGATCAGGATTAATAAATGCGGCTAATTGGTTTAACTCGCGAATTCCACGTTGCCATAATAATTGTGCGGCGTAGTATCCTTCTGAGGCTGGGGTGTAGGATTTAATCGCGTCAAGAAACCATTGAGGAACATCAGGAGATGGTTGAACCTGCCATTGGGGTTGAGGTTGAGGCATGAGGGACTTAGGGGTGCGATCGCAATGCTTATTTATTGTACTCTCTCCCCTCCTCCCCTCGCCTTCTCGCCTCCTCGTTCCCAGGCTCAGCCTGGGAATGCCACCCCGGAGGCTCTGCCTCCCTCTTGCCTCCCTCTTGCTCAAGTTGCGATCGCGCTTTTCTAATGGTAAAATCGAGCCTATACCTGCTATAACTCACCGTCACGATGGGACGTTCGCGCTACCGCGTCATAGCCAAAGAACCTCACTTCCTCACCTGCACGAGTGTTAATTGGATTCCCCTTTTCAGCAAGCCAGAATTAGCGCAAATTGTTCTCGACTCTCTCCGCTTTCTACAAAGTCAGCAGCGAATTGCTTTACACGGTTACGTTCTCATGGAAAATCACCTTCATTTGCTCGCCTCTGCTGATAACTTATCTAAAGAAATCAGGACGTTCAAATCCTTCACAGCTCGAACAATTATAGATTGGTTGATTGAACACCAGAGTCATTTTATTCTGACTCAACTTAAAGGTGCTAAACTTGCCCATAAACATGATCAAAATTATCAGGTTTGGCAGGAAGGATTTCATCCGCAAATGATTGTAAATGAACAGATGTTAAAGCAAAAGCTAGAGTATATTCATCATAATCCTGTGAAGCGTGGCTATATTGATGATCCAGCTCATTGGCGCTATTCGAGTTACCGCAATTATATCGGTCAACCGGGATTGCTATCAGTGGATTTGATTTGAGGAGGTGGAGCCTCTGGATTTTCCGGTGAGGGGGAGGCAGAGCCTCCTAAGTGGCATTCCCAGGCTGAGCCTGGGAACGAGGTACGGCTGAGCCTGGGAACGAGATGGGCGAGGCGGGCAGGACATCTATGCATAATATGACAACAACACTCAACCTGCTCTCTGAGTGACTTCCTCTCCGTAATCAATCCTAGATAGAGTTGCTCTAAATTCTATAATTCAGATGCATTGCTCCCTACATTTCTAGTTAGAGGATGTATCAGTCTTCGCGTTGAGTGTTGCTGTTAGAAGTTGTGTCTTTGGCAAGACAGATATTAGATTTAACAGGTTCTTAGTCTTCCCTCCTTTCTCGGTTTTGCATGTGACTTTAATATCTGTCAGTGAAGCTTTCTGATTAGCTTCAATTTCTACTTTACTACTCTCTGGGCAAAGTACAAGCACTTGAAATTTTATTTTACGTTTCTTTTCAATCCATAACCTATCGAAATGTAACTTTAAACTGATGAGAGTAACTGCTCTCGTCTAAATCAAGAGTATAACATCTTTGACTAATCCCCAAACGGCTCCAGGGAAAAGCTTTGCACTAATGTGGTTTTGACGATATCCTCATGAGTGGGTTGGAGCATATCCAGCAGCACCACGATGTTATTTCGGTTGGGAGATAGCCGCACCTCTCGAATCCCATAACCTTTCACGGCATCCCGGTAGTTGTTCAGACTCCCCAGAGTCAAGCGCTGATTCTGATAATTTATGATTAAGCGCATGGATGCCCGTGCGACTGGAGAAGTGCCTCCAGATAACAGGGAGGGGATACGCCTTTGCTCTAGACGAATTTGTAACGGCTGGTTTTTGAGGCGAAATGTAACGGTTTCGATATCATCTGACTGACGGGTGCTATCAATGACAGGGAGTTTAATGCCTACTTTCAGCCGATTTAGTTGCAAATCTTGTCGGATGGCTAATGTATCTTGCAGCAAGTCATTTTCAGCCGCTTGATTGCTGAGACTATAGGCATCGCGATCATAGTCTGTTCGCAGACAACCATTTCTAACACAAGAGTTATTCGGGATATTGATAATTTGGAGATGAGCCGTGGGAACCTCTGTCACTGAATCCCGATAAGTTTCTAAGTAAATATAATGACGATTATCAGGGGAGAATCCCGCCAAGCGAACAGAAGCGTTGAGTACGGCTGCCAATGCGGGGTTGAGAAACAGGATCACACTAGCTGCGATCGCGGGAGACACGAGTGATGCAATTTTCATAAAAATTGAAAATTTTCATGAGCCGATTTTGCCTCATTTAATATAACCTAAATTTAATTGATTCCCCTGAATTACGGTCTGATTGCCGTTCTTGGTTAAACCTTCTCGTGGCTAGCAGGAGGTAATTAGGTTTTCTGGGACAAGTGGCAATTGGCACATTAATTGCAATTTTTTCCGGATGCTCTTAGGCAGATAGAGAATGAGGAAAAGGTAGATGCACCCTGATGACTCCCCTCAGCGCTTATTTCTCCTTCGCGTTGAGGGTTTTTTCTCGGAAAACGTGGTAGTTTCAGTTAGGCAAGTCAATTTGACTATTCTCACTCGGCAAGTTTCCGGCGAGGTTGAATTAGTCTAAAGTCCAGTTAATAAGATAATAATTTTCTAAATTTTCTAACTATCAAGGGATGCAGAAGACCCCTGAACTGAGCGAACCTGGAATTAGATGAGTTGTTTAATCAGGTCTATACGTTATGTCTTATCAAAATTCACAAACTCCGAGAAACTCTCTAACACGAGGGATATCTGTGCTAGCTGCCAGTTCTGCATTGGTGTTGGGTATACCCTTGCTTTTACCTGGGGTGGCACAGGCTCAAAACCAGATGTTAGTCGCTGAAACTACTGCTATTGCGGCAACTAGCGCTCAAAACCAAACCCTTCATTTGAATAATGATAGGGTTTATTCGTACAATCTGGAAGTTTCCCGTGGTACAACGGTCGATGGTATGTACATTCCCGTCGGTGCAACTATTTTGGGTCGTTATGAACCAGCGAGTGGGGGATTACGCTATGTGGCGACAGGAGTGAGAATGAACGGTCGCACCTACAACCTTGATGCTACCTCAGAGGTGCTAGAAGACCAAAAAGACCCACGAGACACCTCCGCCGGAGCAATCGCAGAAGATGCGGGTATCGGTGCTGCTGGTGGGGCGATATTGGGTGAAGTTTTCGGAAATGCGGACATTGGAGAAATACTCGGTGGTGCTGTTGCTGGTGGTGTCGCGGGTAATGTTACCGCTGACCGAGTAGTTGTGGTGGAACCGGAGGAAACGATTATCCTCTATAGCAGCTAGAGCGTCGGTGCAGGAAATAAGTTGACGGAAAGCGCAAAATATGCATAGTATATGGGCAAGCATGGGGGTAAAATGATCAAGTTACTCCTGTATTCCTCAAAGGCTTGCCCATTCATCTAATGCCATCCGCCTAACACTGGACAACTGTGGATAACACAACCATTCCAGTTATGGATAGCCAGTCTCAGCAAACGCTACGTTATCAGGGTCATGGAATCTATAAGTGCTTGCCAGCTTATAGTTTAAAAGCCGTTTAGGTTTAAACAGGTGATTTAGGTATAGCCAGTGACCTAGGCACAACAAGCCTTAATAACATTGACGAGGCACAATTTACCCTGGAAACAGGAGTTTTCGTATTATGCGAGTTTTCGTAATCAACCAAAACTTGGAACCATTCTCTCCTTGCCACCCCGCCAAAGCAAGAAAGCTACTTTCTTGTGGTAAGGCAGCTGTGTGGAAGCGATACCCTTGATTTAGCGATTAGAGGAATAGCGATCGCGATGGGTGAATGCTCAACTCCAGAATGTATCATCTGAATCCGGCTCTTGGTCAGGAGAAGCCGTCTGATTTTGCACCTCGGTGTCTTGGTCATCGACTGAACTCTGTTGTAGTTGACGACATCTAGACAGGAGTTCTGCCAGATTTTCTTCCATATCTTTGAGATCAAATAGCTGGATTGGGTTGGAAAAGGACATTTATTTATTCTCTGAATGGTTTACGTTTACCTAGTTATAGTATTCCAATTACAAAGCTAAATTCCGTGTATTACTTATAATTTTTTGATGAAGTTGTTGCTAAAAAATGGTAAAGCTAATACTCTTCTTATGAAAATTAGTCAAGAGTTTTTTTTGTGGATGAAATATTCTCAAATTGCGCTCTTATATCCACCTCAATGCCTCTTGTAATTAATTTTCCCAAAAATTATGTAGTTGTGACTATACATAGTGCCTCCTTTATTCTCCTTGGGAAGCAACAACTTTAATTCCCAAAAAAATTAAGTGATAATCGGCAAAAACATGAGTAGCAATTTGAGGATACTGAATCTGTAAATAGTTTAGCAATAAGTCAGAGTCTCCGCCAGTTAAGGCAATCGGGCTGTTAGGGAATCGATGCAACCAGTCGGCAATAAACTCTCGAATTCCTGCTAGTAGAGTATAAATAACGCCACTTTCAATAGCAGCAGAGGTGTCCACTGCCCAACGGCTGGGTAATTGGCGCTTAGGTGAGATAGAAGGTAAGACGGCTGTTTTGTGGGCTAATGATTCTAGTTGTAATTTGAGTCCTGGTAAAATAGCACCACCCAGGAGACGGCGATGATCATCGACACCCGTAAAGGTTAGTGCTGTCCCCGCATCAATCACCAGCACCGGATAATCATAGGTTTCCCCCGCCCCTAACACAGCGAGGGCGCGATCAATGCCCAAGGTGGGATAGACGCCTAAAAGCGGTACATCCTCTAGAGTAATGACGTGGGCAGCAGGATAAGTTTGCCACAATGGGGTTTGCTCAGGAATGACTGAAGCGATATAAAGGGGTAGGTATTGATTGGAGGAATACCAGGAAACGAAGGGTTCACCGAAAACGGTGGTAGGTAGAAGACCAGATGTCCAGTGTTGGATGAGCCATTCCACCTCTGCTGCTGGAAAATGCTGGGTATGCCAAGCATCTTGGAGAGTATCTCCCGCAAACCAAGCCCAGTGCAGCCGAGAGTTACCAATCATCAATGCGACATAATGGTCTTGGACATTCATGTTCGGTTAAAATTACTTAAACGTTGGAGATTGGAGATGGGATAGGTTAAATGTATACCATTGGGTGCAATAAAAGTTTCAAAATTACCGCTTACCAATTCTGTTGGATGTTTGACTTATCCCAGTTCACTTCTAAAAACAGTAGTTGACCCTGCCAATCCCCAAACCATTGATTTGCTTATCTACCCATTACGAATCAAGGGCATTCATTGCTGGGGGGAGGGAATAATCTGCTTTCATTGTTGGTTAATCCTGATCAGGTGCAAATGCGATAAGTAATTAGATCCATCTTACGGCTTAGGAGAAAGGTTGCCTTGAGCTTGAGTATTTTATATTGATGGATAAGGAGGTTCATGTATGTACGTACCCGTTTGGCCCGGTAAAAGTTACCCTTTAGGGGCAACCTGGGATGGCAAAGGCACAAACTTTGCTTTGTTCAGTGAGAACGCAGAGGCTGTCGAGCTTTGTTTATTTGATGATGAGAATCAGGAGACACGCTTGGAGTTGACGGAAGTCAGCAACTTCGTCTGGCATGGTTATTTACCGGGGATTGGTCCGGGACAACGGTACGGTTTCCGAGTCCATGGTTCCTATGCACCGAAGGAGGGTCATCGTTTCAATCCCAATAAACTGCTAATTGACCCTTATGCTAAGGCATTGGATGGCGAGATTGGCTATGGCGAGGAAATCTTTGGCTATCCGTGGGATGATCCAGAGAAAGACTTGGCATTGTCTGAAATTGATGATTCTCACCTCATTCCCAAAGCCGTCGTTGTTGATGAGTCTTTTGACTGGGAAGATGACGAATTCCTGCAACGACAGGCTCACGAAACGATTATTTACGAAACCCACGTTAGGGGCTTCACTCAGCTACACCCAGACATCCCTGAACCCTTACGCGGCACCTATGCGGGACTGGCGCATCCTGCCGCGATCGCGTATCTTCAGACTTTGGGGATTACGGCGGTGGAATTGCTCCCCGTCCATCACTTCTTGTCCCAACCGGGACATTTGGTGGATAAGGGGTTAAAGAATTACTGGGGTTATGATTCGATTGCCTATATGGCGCCCCATGCCAACTACAGTGCCAGTGGGACTCAAGGGCAACAGGTGAGCGAGTTTAAAGAAATGGTCAAGGCGCTGCATAAAGCGGGCATTGAGGTGATTCTGGATGTCGTTTACAATCATACCGGCGAAGGAAATCATCTTGGTCCTACCCTTTCACTGCGCGGAATTGACAATGTGGCATACTACCGCCTCATGGAAGATGACCTCCGCTATTACATGGATTTTACCGGGTGTGGTAATTCCCTGAACGTGCGTCATCCCCAAGTCCTGAAGCTAATTATGGATAGCCTGCGGTATTGGGTGCTAGAGATGCATGTGGATGGTTTTCGCTTTGACTTAGCCTCGGCATTAGCACGAGAACTCTATGAGGTGGATAGTCTGGCGGCATTTTTTGATATTATTCACCAAGACCCCGTCCTCTCAAATGTGAAGCTGATTGCTGAACCCTGGGATGTGGGCATGGGAGGCTATCAAGTGGGTAAATTTCCCCTGCTGTGGTCAGAGTGGAATGGGCAATATAGAGATACCGTGCGAGACTTTTGGCGAGGTGAAGATAGCAGTTTAGCTGAATTTGCCTATCGCTTCACCGGAAGTTCTGACTTGTATGAGTCCAACGGACGCCGACCTAGTGCTAGCATTAACTTCATTACCGCCCATGATGGGTTTACCCTGAATGACCTCGTAAGCTACAACGAAAAGCATAACGACGCAAATGGGGAAGAAAACCGGGATGGGGAAAGCCATAACCGTTCCTGGAATTGTGGGGCGGAAGGAGAAACTGATGATCCAGAGATTCTGCAGTTAAGGAATAAACAGCGGCGCAACTTTCTGGTAACGCTGATGCTATCCCAAGGCGTTCCCATGCTCTTAGGCGGCGATGAAATTGGGCGAACCCAAGACGGGAATAATAATGCATACTGTCAGGATAGTGAAATCTCCTGGTTTGATTGGGATTTACCGGAGGGAAATGCCTCACTTCTCAACTTTACCCGTCAACTGATTTACTTCCGCCGCCAGCATCCGATTTTCCGGCGACGCAAGTGGTTCCTCGGTCGCGCTATCTACGGTTCTAGCGTTAAGGATATTGCTTGGTTCAACCCCGATGGCGGCGATATGACAGAGGATCAATGGTTGGCAGGATATACCAAAGCGATCGGTATTTTCTTAAACGGTGAAGAAATTGCGGCGCGGGGGGATGAGGGAGAACGAGTCATGGATGATAGTTTCTTCCTCTGCTTCAATGCTCACTATGAGATGATTGAATTTACGCTCCCCCCAGGATTGCAAGACCGGGAATGGCTGGTTGTGATTGACACCGATAAGCCCCGCTTTATCGAGGAGGAGATCCGCTATACCGAGGATAAGCCGATCCCTGTCACCGCGCGATCGGTGATGGTGTTGCGACGACGATAAGGTTAGCTGTAGAGACGTAGCAGGCTACGTCTCTATAATTATGCTCCCCCATCTGCCTCATCTGCCCCATCTACCACCATCGCAATTGTAAATACCCGCGTTCGGGTTGCTTCACTTCCTCATCGGTTAGCCATTCTACAGGCTTATAGGTCCCGAAAACCCGATCCCACCAATCTACAGCTAAACCAAAATTGTGATGCCACATTTGATATTTGTGGTGGACATAGTGAACAGGCATTTTCATCCAGAAACACCGTCTTGGATTTTCGTGCTGTAGCTGATGGGCATAGGCAGAAAAGGCAGCATAAAAAAGTCCACCCAGGAACCAACCGAGTCCAACTTGCCAAGAATAGAAGAATAGGAGGCACATGACAATAAAGCTACCCCGCACATAATCCCGGAACTCCCACAGCACCCCCTGTCCTTCATTGCGGCGGTGATGATCACGATGACGTTCACCAATGCGGGCATTAGCGTGCATCAAGCGATGCATCCAGTATTCCACGAAAGAAGCCAGGACAAATGCCAGAACAAAACAGATGATTGGGCTAATCAACTCTTTTCCCTCACACGTTCGACTAATTAATTGAGCGACAATTTGCTTCTCAGTATATTATCGGGGAATTTTTATCTCCCGGCTGCCTAAGAAGGGCGGGGTCAGTGCCAAAACGTTATTGGTAAAACCCACCCCTACCCTAGGGAAGATTACGTGGTGGAACCGTTCGCCCTTCGTAGAATCGTCGTTCCAACCTACCCAATCCAAACCAGCCGATGCCAGCAATTAACGCAACCCCACTGGAGAAAATGGCTGAGATGGTTGCCGTTTTGTCAAAAAACAGCGCCAGTAACGGGATAATCGCCCAAGCAATTGCCCCCACGACAGCAACACCACGACGAATCTGCCGAATTTTAGCTAAGGCGGTGCTGCAACTTTTACACTTTATCGTATGGGAGTGATAGCGATCCAGTAGCGTTTCTTGTGATAATCGGGGAGGTAGGGGTTGGTCGGGGAATGAATCTGCATTATATTGATTCACCCACTGGCGGAACTCGAACACAAAACGATCGGCTTTTGTGGGTAGGTAAAACGCTTTGCTGAAATTGGAACTCCCGCCTTTAGCATCGAGGTAACGTTCCTGATAATGGAGAAAAATTTGATCATCTTCCAAAACCCCATTCTGCCCAATGTGAGAGTACCAACGGGGAGTGAGTTTAATGAAGAAACCGGGGAGTTTAGCCGCAAATTTAAAGGGGAAGCGAGCAAATAGGCGACATTCTCCCTTGCGAATCGGCGTAGCATACACCACCGTCATGGTTCTGCCAAATTGTTTCGAGGTGAGGTCATGCCACATTAATGTGGGGGCAATAAATGTGGTGTCTTGGCGTCCTAGGGTTCCTTTGCGGGGTCCTTGTTCCCAAACTCCTTTAAACCCGTGTTTCCCGGATTCGGTAACTTCTAGCTCAACTGGACTGGCATAGGCGCGATCGCTGACGGAGCGATGATGGGTAAAGGGAACGTGGCTCACATCTAGCACGTTTTCCAATAATGTCAACGCATCGTAGGGCAAATCCCTAAACGTGTCAATGCATACCCATTCCTCTGAGGAATCGTCCCAGGGTTCGACGATGGGAACCTTGACATTGGGCGCGTTTTCTGGGTTGCCGGGATAAACGAATAATAGACCCTGACGTTCAGTCGTGGGTAAGGCGGTAACGCAGGCGCGTTTGGAGGTTTGGGCGGTACTGTCTTCAGTTTGTTGAGGAATGCGATCGCACGTTCCTTCTCCTGTAAATGCCCAACCATGATAGGGGCATTCCAGCAGCCCATCTTCAGCAATTCTACCTTGTGACAGGGGAGCAAGTCGATGGGGACATTGATCGTCAAAAACACGCCAGCAATCGGCAACTTTATCCCACCAGATGACTAGATCTCGACCCAGCAGAGTGAATTGAGTGGGTTGGGAGTGATCTAAATCCTGAAGGTAATGAACGGGATACCAGGCTTCTGTGCGATCGAAGGAATGGGTCATGGTTTAGGCAACAGGGCATTCTCATAAGGCTCCTATCCAAGTTTATACAGAAAAGGCGGTCTGGAAACCCACGACATCAAAGCGTGAGATGAGCTGAATCTGGGAAAAACGTTCATCATTGATTCCTACCCTAGAAGGATGAATCATCAGCTTACCCCCTGTCAGGATATTCCTGTAGACATGGTGGCTACCAGTTAACGAGACAATCCTGATACTATCGCCGCAGGAATGGCACAAGGCTGCTGCTGAAATGTTAGCTGTGTAGATTCAAGAGGCAATCGCCTAGAGAGGCTAAGCGAGAACAACGCCATACTATTTGGCATTCCACCTGAAATCGGGTTAATTCAACCTGAGATTTATTGTGCTGTTTCTGTGAAAAAAAGGAGGTTCTATGCAAGGCAAGCAATGGTGGAAAAACGCTGTCATTTATCAGATTTCGCCGTGGAGTTTTAAAGACACCATAGAAAATGGCAAAGGAGACTTAGAAGGGATTATTGAGAAACTCGATTATATAGCTGCCCTTGGCGTCGATGCCATTTGGTTAACGCCCATCTTTCAATCCCCGATGAACGATCTAGCATACGATATTACCGACATGCGTAAGGTTGATCCAATGTTTGGGACGCTGGAAGACTTTGAGCGATTACTGAACCTATCCCATACCCTGGGCATAAAAGTGATAATTGATCAGGTTTGGAATCACACCTCAGATCAGCATCATTGGTTCCAGGAAAGTAAAAAAAGTCGGGATAATCCCAAAGCTGATTGGTATGTTTGGGCAGACGCCAAAGAAGATGGTTCACCTCCTAATAATTGGCTATCAGCCTTTATGGGTGAAAGCGCTTGGCAATGGTCAGGTGAACGTCAACAATTTTACTTCTATAATTTCCTCCCCAGTCAACCGGATTTGAATTGGCATAATCCGGATGTGGTTGATGCCTTGATGAAACGGGCAAAATTTTGGCTGGATTTAGGTGTGGATGGTTTTCGCATTGATGCGCCTAACTTTTTCTTGCATGATGCCAAATTGCGAGATAATCCGCCTCGCCCCGATGATGCACCCTTACCCGATGGCGTCGCCCCCGATAATCCCATTGTTCGGCAGTTATTTAAATATAATTTCTGCCGTGAAGAAACCTTAGAAGCGCTCAAACCGATTCGGGAACTGGTGGAGCAGTATCCTGGAGTAATTACCTTAGCTGAAGTCACGTTCTGTGAAGACTCAATTGTTCTATCAAGTCAGCATGTGGGACGCGATAAATTACATATGGCGTATAACAGTGCACTGCTAGTTGATGAACCGATTAGCGCTAAATTAATGCGCGATACCCTGAAGAAAGTGCAACATTATTTCAGCGAAGGGGGTAATTGCTGGATTGTCGGAAATCATGATTATGGTCGTCTCAAATCCTGTTGGACAGGAAAAGATGCTGAAGGGAATCCCTATCCAGAGGAATTTTATCATGCGATCGCGGCAATGTTACTCTCCCTACCCGGAGCGTTTTGTCTCTATCAAGGAGACGAGTTAGGCTTACCCGAAGCCCGAATTCCAGAGGATATTCCCCCCGAAGCAATTAAAGATCCCTTTGGTAAAGCCCTGTATCCAGAAGTTCCTGGGCGCGATGGTTCCCGCACACCGATGCCTTGGAAATCTTATGCCGCCAATGCCGGATTTACTGTCGCCCAACGCGCCTGGTTACCTGTTTCCGAGTCTCATTTGGGTCTAGCCGTAAATGTCCAAGAACCTGATCCCAACTCCCTATTAAATACCTGGCGACGTCTGACGCATTGGCGTCAAGATCAACCCGCTTTAATCCAGGGAATGACTAATGCTAAATTACTGGATACAGACGAACCTCTATTTGCCTTTATTCGGGAATCAGAGGAACAGCGTTTACTATGTATTTTCAATCTCGGTGATACACCAGAACAGTATGATTTGTCAGCTTATCCAGATTGCCAGGAAGTCAAGGGTTCTGGGTTTACCACAGACCGATCCGGCGATCAGCTAAAAATCCCCGCTTATGGCGTCTTTTTTGGGGAATTAAATTTATCTGAAGCTAACGAGTAAACATGAATGCTATCTGGTTATGCCCGTTATTTGAATCGCCAATGGATGATTTTGGCTATGACGTGACGGATATGTACACCATTGATCCAGATTTGGGAACATTGGAAGATTTTGATCAGCTTTTGGCAGATGCCCATAATTCAGGCTTTACGGCTGATAGGCAGGGCGATACAATAAGTCCGGAAGAACCAGTAAAGCCACAAGAGGTAACAACAAATAAATTTAATCGCGTATGATTGAACAATCTACCCTCAATCCTAAATCTACCACCTTAGACAAGGTTAAAAAACCCAACCCAAATCAAAAATCCAATGAGTGGTGGCGTAGTGCTGTTATTTATCAGGTGTATCCCCGCAGCTTCATGGATAGTAATGGGGATGGCATCGGTGATCTGAAGGGGATCATGGAAAAACTGGACTATATCGCCTCCCTGGGCGTTGATGCGGTTTGGGTTTCACCATTTTTCAAGTCCCCGATGAAGGACTTTGGTTATGATATTTCCGACTATTGTGCGATAGAACCCATTTTTGGCACAATGGAAGACTTCAAGTGTCTCCTGAAGAAAGCAGATGAGTTGGGATTAAAGGTACTCATTGATCAGGTATGGAACCACACATCAAACGAACACCCCTGGTTTCTAGAGAGTCGTAGTAGTCATGATAATCCCAAAGCTGACTGGTATATTTGGGCGGATGCAAAGCCAGATGGAACCCCTCCAAACAACTGGCTTTCAACCTTTGGTGGAAGTGCTTGGACATGGGACTCTCAACGGGAACAGTATTACCTGCACAATTTCCTAGCCGAACAGCCCGATTTAAACTGGTATAACCCAGAGGTTAGACAAGCCATTCTGGATGTGGCAAAGTTTTGGCTAGATTTGGGTGTCGATGGTTTCCGCCTAGATGTGGTGAATTTCTTTACCCATGATCGCCAACTACGGGATAATCCACCCCGACCCAAAAATATGAAGCGACCGGCTGGAGCAGATCCCTACGATCCATTTTTCTCAAAGTGGAATAAATATAACTTTTGCCAACCGGAAACCTTGGAATTTATTGAACCAATTCGGGAATTGATGGATCAATATCCCGGAACAATGACGTTAGCTGAGATTAGTTCGGCGGAAGATGCGATTATCACCTCCAGTGAATATGTTAAAGGCGAGAAACGTTTACATACAGCCTATAACTCAGTCTTGATGCATGATGAACCGTTGAGTTATGAGCGAGTGCGCGACATGATCGAGCAGGTAGAAGCTCATTTTCAAGAGGGGGTGATCTGCTGGACAGGGGGTACCCATGATTTTCCCCGACTCAAAAGCCGCTGGCTGAAGTTTCTCATTGATGATAAATTCACTCATGCCATCTTTGACCATTTATTTATCGCGCTACAGCTTTCGCTACGGGGAAGTTGCTGTATTTATCAAGGGGATGAACTAGGTTTAACCCAAGCCACGATTCCCTTTGAAAAAATGCAAGACCCCTTTGGACTAGCCGGGTATCCATCAATTGTAGGTCGAGATGGCTCACGCACCCCCCTCCCTTGGCTCAAAGATGCGCCTAATGCTGGCTTTACCGCAGCAGCAGAACCCTGGCTACCCATTGCAGAGGAACATCGCGATCAGGCGATTGATCAGCAGGATCATGAAGCTATGTCTCTTTTGAATAAATATCGCCGTTTGATTCATTGGCGCAAGCAACAACCGGCTTTACTTAAAGGGGATTTAACGCTGCTGGATACAGATGAACCGCTAGTGGGATTTACCCGCCAATGTGAGGAACAAAACCTCCTTTGTCTGTTTAATTTGAGTCCACTACCTGTTCATTTTGATTTATCGCCCTACCCCAATTGTTTGAGAGCCGATGAGTCTGATTTTACTAACCGACGGTATGATGACGTTGTAGAAGTTCCTGGTTATGGCGTTTATTTTGGGAATTATTCAACTGAATAAGGTTTAATTTTCAAAGCCTAGAGGTTTGGGTATCATTGATTAACAAAGGGGGGATTTGGTAGGATTCTCCCTTTGTCCTAAACCCCCCTTGAGATCGGGCGATTAAAATCGCGGCTACACAAACCAAGTCCGCCTGCGCGGACTGGATGTTCACAAATTGACAATGGATAATGAACAATGGATAATGAACAATGGATAATGAACAATGGATAATGAACAATGGATAATGAACAATGGATAATGATCTCTCCTTAAAAGAAGAGGATTGAAATTAAGGAAAATCTTTTTTAATTTCTTCGTAAACGAAGAGGTCTTAGACCCAATTAATCAATTGTCAATTATCAATTATTAATTATCCATTGATAA